>JAQVUB010000139.1 GCA_028699735.1 Lentisphaeria bacterium
AGCTTCACTGGTGCCATTACGAGCCGCCGCCGCAGGAGAAACGTATGTCGTCCCTGATGCCATTTCAGAAAATCACCCGTACCTACCGGCACCTTGCCCGGCTGCGGAAAATCCTCAGCGTGATTTTTCGCAATGGTTTTGGTTTTCTGTTTGACAAATTACGGGGGCTGGTTCCGGAAGGAACCCACACCGGGAACTGGGAGGAGCTGGCCAATTCTCCGATCAGCATGCCGGAACGCTTGCGCAATATCATGGTCGAATTGGGGCCCACGTTCGTCAAACTTGGGCAGGTGCTCTCCGGCAGACCTGACTTGATCCCGCTTGACTACGTCCATGAATTTACCAAACTCCAGGATCGCGTGCCGCCTTTTCCCTACGAAACCGTACGGGGTATCATCAAAAAGGAGTTTGGCGGTGAAATCGAAGAGTTTTTTCAGGAATTTGATGCGGAACCCATAGCCGCTGCCTCCATCGCACAGGGACACCGCGCCCGACTTCGCGACGGAACGGAAGTCTTTGTCAAAATCCGCCGCCCGGATATTGAAAACAATATCCGGGCCGATCTTGAAATTCTTGCTCTGCTGGCGGATTTTATGGAGAAGCATGACAGCGAACTGCGCTTCCTGCACCCCGGCAAAATCGTGCGGGAATTTTCCCGGCGTCTCGAAGAGGAGCTCAATCTCGACCTCGAACTGGCCAACATTTCGCGTTTTGCCCGTCAGTTCAAAGGGCGCCAGGGTCTGGTTGTGCCACGCGTCTGGCCAAAATTGTCATCGTCGAGGGTGCTGACCATTGAATACATCCGCGGTTGCAAAGGAACGGATCTGGAGGGTCTGAAACGCCTCGGTATCGACCGGAAAACCGTCAGCCGCCTGGGAGCAGACCTGCTGCTCGAACAATTTTTCGTACATGGCTTTTTCCATGCCGATCCACACCCGGGCAACCTCTTCTTCCTGCCCGGAAACCGGATCTGTTACGTGGATTTTGGACAGGTCGGACGCAGTTCCAAAGAAGAACGCGAAAATTTTGCCGGATTGCTGGCGGCGGTGCTCAAGGGTCAGGAGAAGAAAGCGGCCAAACTGCTGTTGCGCCTGGCTGAATATGAAAATGAGCCGGATATGGAAGTGCTCGAACGTGATTTGAGCGCTTTTACGGATCACTACTTCTATCGGGAACTGGATGACCTCTCCGCAGGTGCCATTCTGCAGGAGTTTTACAGTCTCTGCAACCGGCACAAGCTCGGCCTGAAACCGCATATTTACCTGATGCTGAAGGCAATCGGTGAGTCTGACGAACTTGGCCGCACGCTGGAACCGGGTTTCAACATCATCCATCAGTTGCGGCCTTTCCTGGTAAAAACCCTGCTGCACAGCCTGAATCCGGCAGCTAGAATTGCACAAACCCGCGAGATTGCCGAAGAACTGCTCGATTTTGTCAAGGTACTTCCCAAACAGCAGAAACATTTCTGGCAGCAGTGCCTGGATGGAAAACTGCTTATCAATTGCCATCTGCAGGGGCTGGAACGCTATCAGAATTTCATCAACCATGGGTTGAATCGGCTTTGCCTGGCTCTGATCCAGATGGGATTGCTGGTTTCCTCCGGAATTATCATTCATGCCGGAAGACCGCCGCTGATCTGGGGCATGCCGGTATTGGGATTGCTCGGAATCCTCTGCTCCATCGCTCTTTTCAGCCTGATGCTCTGGGATATGCTTCGCCTCAGATAATTGTTACAACGAAAAGCACGAAATGTCACTAATTTTTTTCGTGTCTTTTCGTGATTTTCGTTGTAAAAAAACTTCGAATTACGGAAACGTCATGATCCAATATGAAAAAGTCGCTCTGACGGGCTTTGCCTGCGAATTGCCCGAAAACCAGATAAGCTCCGCCGAAATAGAAAAACAACTGTCCCCCCTGTATGAACGCTTGCATCTGCCGGAAGGACGTCTGGAACTGATGACGGGTATCCGGGAACGCCGCTTCTGGAATCCAGGCAGCAGCCCCAGCAACGGATCCGTCCGCGCAGCCAAAAAACTGCTGCAGAATACCGGTACGGCTGCGGACGAAATCGGCTGCCTGGTGCATTGCTCGGTTTCCCGGGATTTTGTCGAACCGGCTACTTCGACGGTCGTGCAGAGAGAGCTGGGCTTGCGCCATGATACGATCAATTTTGATATCTCCAATGCCTGCCTTGGCATGGTTTCTGGAATCATGGTTCTGGCGAATATGATCGAGCTGGGCCAGATCGAATGTGGTCTGGCGGTCTGCGGCGAAAATGCCGGGCCTCTGCTGGAAAATACCATTCGCACACTGAATGCCGACCTCTCTCTGACCCGCAAATCGGTCAAGGGGCACTTTGCCTCGCTGACCATTGGCTCCGCTGCGGCAGCGGTACTGCTGAAGCGTTATACGCCCGGTATAACCGCTCATCGACTGCTGGCATGCGCCGCCAGTTCGGACTGCAGCAGCAACCACCTTTGCCAGGGCGATGCATCCGGCGGCATGACCGACAAAAGCGCACCGCTGATGGAAACGGACTCGCAGGAACTGCTGCAGCAGGGCGTCCGGGTCGCTGCCCAAATGTGGGAGAATCTGAAGCGGGTCTCCAGCTGGAATGAACAGACTCCTGATTTGATCTGCAGCCACCAGGTGGGAAAATTCCACAGGGAACTGCTCTACAAAACCCTGCATTTGCCGTTGGAGAAAGATTTCTCGACATTCCCGATTCTTGGGAATTGCGGTTCGGCCTCCCTGCCGGCAACCTGCGCACTGGCCGCAGAAGAAGGACGCCTGCTGTCAGGACACAAACTGGCCATGCTCGGTATTGGCAGCGGCATCAATGCCGCAGGACTGGCCGTGCAATGGTGATTTTTTAACAACGAAAAGACACGAAAAAAAACGAAAATAAGAGAAGACCATGAACATCATTGAAAAAATTATCAAAGCGCACCTGGTTGAGGGGTGCTGCTGTCCTGGCGAAGAGGTGAAAATCCGCATTGATCAGACGCTCTGTCAGGATGCCACCGGCACGATGGCCTTTCTGGAACTGGAAGCGATCGGCGTGGATCGCGTGAAAACCGAACTGTCTGTGCAGTATATTGATCATAACACGAGCCAGTTCGGGCCGGAAAATGCCAATGATCATCTGTATCTGCAGAGCGTTTGCGACGCCAAAGGAGTGCTTTTTTCACGCGCCGGCAATGGCATCTGCCATCAGGTGCATCTCGAGCGCTTCGGGGTTCCGGGTAAAACACTGCTGGGTTCCGATTCACATACGCCAACTGGCGGCGGCATTGGCATGCTGGCCATCGGTGCCGGCGGCCTGGATGTGGCTCTGGCTATGGCCGGAGAACCCTTCAAACTGACCTTCCCTGCCGTGACCGGGATCCGGCTTACCGGCGCACTGAAGCCCTGGGTTTCGGCTAAAGATGTTATCCTGAAGGTGCTTTCCATTCTGGGCAGCAAGGGAAATGTCGGCACTGCCGTGGAATACTTCGGCTCTGGCGTGGCTTCCCTGAGTGTGCCTGAACGCGCCACCATTACCAACATGGGCGCAGAACTGGGCGTGACTTCCTCCGTATTTCCCTCTGATGAAGCCACATTGGCCTTTCTGACGGCGGAAGGACGAGCGGATTCCTGGATTCCCCTGGTACCCGATCCGGATGCCCAGTATCAGAAAGTCATCGAGATTGATCTTTCGTCGCTCGCGCCGATGGCGGCCTGTCCGTCCAATCCCGGGAATGTGAAGCATCTTTCCGAATGCGCGGGGATTCCAGTCAGCCAGGTGCTGATTGGTTCCTGCACCAACAGCTCACTGAAAGACTTGCATCTGGTTGCGGCCATGCTCAAAGGCCGCAAAGTCCTTCCGGGAGTCTCTCTGGGCATCGCGCCAGGCAGCCGTCAGGTATTGCAGATGCTTAGCGAAGACGGCTCCCTTGCTGTTATGCTGGAGGCCGGCTGCCGAATTCTGGAATCCGCCTGCGGCCCCTGCATCGGACAGGGCTTCAGCCCCGCGTCCGGTACGGTCTCCGTGCGTACCTTCAACCGGAATTTTCTGAACCGTACCGGGACAAAGAATGATCAGTGTTATTTGGTCAGCCCGGAATCGGCTGTGGCCACTGCGTTGACTGGAAAGCTTTCCGATCCGCGAACCGTTGCCTCTGACCTTGGACTGGAATATCCGCAATGGCAGATGCCAGCGCGTTTCCGCATTGATGACAGCATGATTCAGCAGCCGGCTGCCCATGGAAGTGCCGGCGAGATCATCCGCAAGGAGACCATTGGCGAGCCCCCGCATGGTTCACCGCTGCCGGAAAACCTCGATGGCGAGGTTTTGCTGCAACTCGAGGATAAAATCACCACGGATCATATCATGCCGGCCGGCGCCAACCTCAAATATCGCAGCAATATTCCGCGTTATGCTCAAGTCGTCTTTGAGTGTTTCAACCGGGAAGGAGAACCCACCTTTGCTGAACGCGCGGCCGCCGTCCGAGATCAGGGCAGGGCAGGTGTCATTGTCGCCGGCGAAAGTTACGGACAGGGTTCCTCCCGTGAACATGCAGCTATCTGCCCGATGTATCTTGGCGTGCGTGTGGTCATCGCTTTCTCCATTGAACGCATTCATGCCGCAAACCTGATCAATTTCGGAATCCTCCCGCTGCAGTTCAGCAAACCGGAAGACTATCCCCTGCTGACACAAGGTACCAGCATCACAATCAATAACCTGCCTGCACAAATCCGCGCAGGTGCAACCATTATCGCCGAACTCGAAAAAGACGGCGCCAGGCAGACGATCACTCTGCAGCACCAGCTCTCAAACGAAGATGCAGAACTGGTCATCCGCGGCGGAAAACTCGCCTAATACCATTAAATTTATTTTTTAACCACGAAAGGCACGAAAAGACACGAAAAAAAAATCATAGAAAAAACGACGCATGGAAAACAGTCGACCCTACTTCCATGATTTTTTTTCGTGTGGTTTTGTGTTTTTCGTTGTTAAAAAAATACCGTCATGTCGAAGCAAAAACTAACATACCGAATTGAGAGTCCATTTGCCGAAGGAGGCATGGCTGTTCTGTATTCGATCGTTACCAGCGATGGGCAGTCGGCCATCCTTCGGGAACTGCGGGGGCGTTATGTCTGCCGGCTTAGCATCCGTGCCCGTTTCATCCGCGGTATCAAAATTCGGGCCAGCCTGACCCCGCACCCCAGCCTGGTCAATTCTCTCGAACTGGGCAGTAACTGGTTCAAACCTTATGAAATTATCGAAAAGGTGCCGGGTTGCAACCTTCGAGTCCTGATCAACAAACGAGGCGAAGCCATCCGCATCCATCGCGAGGAAATCCTGATCGCCGCAGCCAGAGGCCTGGCCTATATGCATCAGAACCAGATCCTGCACCTGGATGTCAAACCGGAAAATTTTCTGGTGGATACCGCCGATCGTGTCAATCCCGTGGTCAAACTGACGGATTTTGATCTGGCCTGTCCTGTCGAACAGGCCAGGAGTTTTCGCAGAGTCGGTACGCCGGCCTACATGGCACCGGAACAATTTCGCTGCAAAATTTCTCTGAAGGCCTCCGATGTCTTCGCTTTCGGAGTTATGGCTTATCAGCTCTGCAGCGGACGTTTCCCATTCTCGGGAAATTCCGAACAACAGACCATGCGCAATCAGTCCGATGAAACTACCAAACCGCGTCCCCTCAGCGATTTTGTGCGGGATATCTCCCCGCGCCTCGAACGCGTCATCATGCGCAGCCTGGCAAAACGAACCCAGGACCGATACCCCGACATGAACGCCTTCCTCAACGACCTGACCAGCTGAACCTTATTCACATGCGGCTGGTCTTGCAACCTAAAAACTGCCTGCGCTTTTTTGGCCGTATGACAAAAGTCCCTATGATTTTACGTGTCAACTGCCAGAAAGTCCCCGATGATAATTGGGGAAATCATCAAAAAGTCCTCTTGATTTTTTGGGGGGTAATTTGCAGAATCAGCTTTCATACAGGGAAAGGACACGATACATGAATCAGGATATTTACTGCAATCCGCTGCCGCTGCCGTATCTGGGTCAGGGAATCTGCTGCCGTCTGGAGCAGCCCGATCCCGCCGGATTCTGCGGAAACCGTTGTGATTTCCGGGAGATTGCCGATCCCGAAATGTTGTATTACGACGGCGTCTGGTACATGTACCCGTCCGTGACGCAGGCCTATGTCTCCCGGGATCTGGTGCATTGGGAATATCATCCGTTGCAGATTGACACCGATCTGGGCTATGCTCCTTCGATAACCCGTTGCGGCAACCGCTTTCTGCTGACCGCAAGTGTTCTTTACCGGGATAAAACACCAAAAATCTATTCGGCTCCCGCGCCACTTGGGCCTTATACCTGCCTCGGCGAGCCGAAAGATTGTCATGGGCGCCCCCTTTCTCCGGAATACCTTGATCCATCCCTGTTTACCGATGAGGATGGACGCCTGTATCTGTACTGGGGATATGCACCGGGACATGGAATCTGCGGCGTGGAACTCTCCGCCGCCAATCCGCTTCAGGCGATTGGTGAAAGCCAATATCTGATCGATTTCAAGAGCGGGAATGAATGGGAACATTACGGAGAATATTATGAACATTGTCAGCATGGCTGGAACGAGGGCGCAGCCATGTTCAAGCATCGTGGAGTCTATTATCTGCAGTATGCATGCTGCGGCACCAATCTGCGCCATTACGCAGTAGCCTGCTATCGTTCCAGCGTTTCCCCATTGGGACCCTTCATTGC
>JAQVUB010000140.1 GCA_028699735.1 Lentisphaeria bacterium
AAGTCCGTGTCAAGTCCGTGTCAAGTCCGTGTCAAGTCCGTGTCAAGTCCGTGTCAAGTCCGTGTCAAGTCCGTGTCAAGTCCGTGTCAAGTCCGTGTCAAGTCCGTGTCAAGTCCGTGTCAAGTCCATTCTTCATTCATCCAGGCTTCGGAAGTAGTCACTGAGCAGGTCTTTGTATTCATCGGCGACCTGCCCCCAGTCTGAAGGATCGACATTGCTGCCGCCGGTTTTTTTCAGGGTTGCCACAGGCATTGGCAGTACGACTCCGTCCTTCATTTCCACCTGAGTATCGGAGAGGCGTCGCAAGACCCGCCGGTGTAGATTTCCAAGCTCCTTCATCTGCGGAGCAGCATTTTCAATGCCCCGCAATTCCCGGGCGGCTTCCCCCAGGCTTCCGGTTCCCAGATACAGCAGGCGCGCTGTTGCATAGAGCGCCTCCGTTTCCTGGCGCAGGCGTTGCGGAGTCATACCGTGACTGGGGGTATGCAGATCCCGTCGGGGAGCGGTTCCAAACATGCCCTGCGTTTCCGACTCTCCGCCCAGTTTTCCACCACCCGTAGCACGTGCATCCAGTGTAGAGTTTTCGTCTTCGGTTACCATTCCTTTCTGGAACTGGTCGAGGGTGCGTCTGGCTTTCGTCTGTCTCCCTTCATAGCCCTTGACGTGATTTTCCACCAGTTCGCCGGTGGACTGTCCTTCGCGGCCGGCTCCGCTGCGTCCAGTCATTTCATTATCATTGGGACGCGTATTGCCGGATTTTCCTTTGGCTGAGAAGGATGGCATCGGCCCGTCCATCACGCCCCAGCCCATTTCGGCATCCGCCACGATATTATTGCCGGTGGTATCCTGACTTTGGGCATCGATATCGGAGGCCTGATCCAGCAAATCGCCGACCAGATCTTCGAGTTCATCGGGCAGCGGAACCAGCGGAATTTCCGGAAACTCATCGGTATCGAAGCTTTCCATATTCCAGACGATGTTATCTGGAATATCCATCAGCCACATTTCCACATCCTCGATGCGCTCTTTTGTGCTGCGAATCGCGTCCAGGATCGCATCCTCCTTCTGAACGGCAATTTCGATCGACGGCATATTTTCGCTGTCCATCGCCTGCAAAACCGATTCGTAAATTTCCCGCATCCGGGAATTCAGTTCGTTACAGACCGGCAATTCCGGGAATTGATAGAGATCATTGGCCAGTTTTTCCAGCAGGTCGGCCATGTCCTCCTGTTCTTTGTCCATGCGGGCAAGCTGTTCACGAGCTTCATCGTCGAGGCTTCCGCGTTTTTTCAGATCACGCGTCACTTCTGCAATTTTTGCCTGCTGTTTTTCCAGTTCACCCAGCTCTTCATGGGTGTTTTTCAGCACCGCATTGGCTTCTTCGAGCACCTTTCGCGCATTCTGCATGCGCCACTGATTAAGCAGGTGCAAAACCTCCAGCAGAGTCTTCAACACATTCTCCTGTGCGGGAATGGCAGAGGCGAGCTGTTTATCCTCGAGAAATTCACTGGCTTTCAAAGCCCGTTCGTAGGCACGCCCTTTGTCCAGAATCCCATGCGCCTTGCGCACCTGAATGGCATAATCATCTTCGGTACGGTTCTCTGCCTGGGTCAGACACTGATCACTGAAGGAAAGGATATTTTGCGCGATTTCGTCCTGATTGTGGATCAAAGCAGAAAGTTCGACAGCAGCTCCGCTGTTAAGATTGCGTGCCTCCTGCAAATTCTGTTTTTGCAATTTCACGAGCCTTTGCAAAAAAGCGAAGAGATCCTGTTTTTCACGTTGGGTTTGTTCCGTTTGCAGTTGGTCATGGATGCCGGTCAAAGCGGCCAGAATACGGATTTGCAGCTGGACTTCCTGTTGCAGCAGGCCCGTTTTGTCATCATTTCGGTGCATGCGGTCGAAAAGTTCGAGTGCAGCGGGCATTTCCGCATTGACCAGGCCGAGCAGGACATCCGCCAGGCCGCCAAGGGTTTCGCGCTGCTGCAGCAGAGCAAGTGCGATTTCCCGCACTTTTTTCTGGGTTTCCTCGATGGGTGCCAGCATATTGCTGCTGACCGTCTTCTTCTGCATGGCCAGATCAGACAGTGTCCGGGTTTCCTTCAGGTTCTCCCGTTGCAGTTTGATCAATTCTCCTAATGCCTGCCCTACGGTCTGCACGATCTCGGCCTGCTTTTCGCGAGTCTGCTCCACTTCCGGAAAAATCACCTGAATCACCGGAGAGTAGCCCCTGCGCTTTTCAGGGTCGCGCCCTTTATCCTCAGCCCAGATCCGGAATTTCAGCGGAATGTTACCCGATGTTCGGAAAGAGGAAGTGTCGACGACAAAGCGTCCCGGAAAACGAGCAGAAAATTCCTGTTCGGGCACTGCTGTACGCAACGGTTCAAAGGTATTCTGTTCGAGGATTTGTTCCAGTCCCACGCGAGCAATGGCATAATCATCTTCTGCGAGAAACCCCACCGGAAGAGGATCCCCTTTTTGTAAAGTCATTTTCAGAGCCGTATCCTGCAGAGTAACTCTGGGGGAACGATCCGGCATGATCAGCCATGGCAGAGGGACAAGTGCATCGACATCAGACTCGAGTTTCAGAGCTACAGAGCCCTGTTCACCGACCTGGAACTGGCCGGAAAGCTGTGTTCCGTTCAGCAGCAATTTTTCTGCCAGCACTTTGTTGCCCTGTATGATACTGGCTGCCTGCAAGTTCCGGGACACTTCCGCCCGGAGAAACAGCACTGAATCCGCAGGCACAGCCAGATCCTTATCACCGGATTGAATCGTGAAACCGAGACGCCCCGTCCCTGCCGGAGGGATCACCTTAACATCCCAATTTTTCAAGACCGGCGGCGACAGCATTTTGAGGTCATACCAGCGCGATACTGCATCGCCAGCCTGAACACGGTAACGGGCATTTTCAAAAACCGGAGTACTCTTTCCGCTGAAACTGAAAACATTCTCCAGCTCGACATCCAAGTCAAAACGCTGAGCGGACATCCCCTGCTGTTCAAGCAGAAGGACAGCTGACTCCGGAAGCTGTCCGGAGATCGTCAAGCAGATGGACAATTCCTGGCCGCGTCGCAAAGCCGTATCGCCAGGCTCCAATTGTGTAATGCGGGTACGGGTATGTTGCTCCAGTTCCACAAAAGGCAGTAGGATCCGTATAACACTCCTGCCGGCACCGGGCAGAGAATACCCCGCCAGACAGAGCCAGAGAATCAGCAGAAGCCCTGCTCCCCGTAAGATCCGCAGGCGGAGGCTGCGCGGATACAATTCAGAGGCACGGACATCGTCAGGAGCCAGCGGAGACTCACGCAAGATTCCCTGAATGATTTCCGGTGATACATTCCCTCGTTCATGAAACTGTACGGCATTGATCAGAGTATTGCGCAGGCCGGGCCGGGCACGTTCCAGCAGCGCAGCCATGGCTTGATCGCTGAGACGCCGCCGCAAAGCAAACGCCAAGGCAGCCAGACCAGCCAGAAGGCCCATTGCCAGAACTGATGCAAAAAGCCAGCGCCAGAAAGGGGGCAAACCTGTGGAACAGCAGAAATCCAGCAAAACCCCAAGCCAGAGCCAGGCGGCAAATACACAGCCTCCCCCGCCAACATAGCAGCCGGCCAACTGCCGGAAACGCTGCTTCCGGAGGCGATCCATGGCCGCCAGTAAATTGTTCAGTTCCTCCTGCATCGTTTCCCTGTAATGCGTCAAGTAAATCTGGGGTGCAGTGATATTTTTTTTTACCACAAAACACACGAACGGACACGAAAAAAATTCATGAAAGTGACCTTGTTTGATGTGATGAAAGCGAACTGCGATGCCTTCTGCCGGCGGGACACCGGCGCTCCATATTCCCTCCGACGGAGACAACAAGGAGGGAAATTACCCCATAGAGTTAAAGGTACAAACATGAAATTTTGCACAGCGATCTCTTACCTCAACGCAACAACCTTAAAAAATTTTCGTGTCTTTTTGTGTTTTTTCGTTGTTAAAAAGAATTCCTCTGTTATTCGTTTTTTTCAGCAGCAGGCCAGCATCCCTTTGCGTAAGGAATCAACAACCTTTTCTTTTCCCAGTGCCTTCAAGAGGGTGAAGGCAAACTCAAGAGATGCGCCCGGCCCACAGGCTGTGATAATGCGTTCGCAAATCTGTACCCTGGCACCGGTATAAACCCCTTCCGGAATCTTTTTTTCAAAGGAAGGATAACAGGTATATTCCATGTCTTTGAGCAGTCCGGCAGCAGCCAGCGCGATCGGAGCAGCACAAATCGCCGCTGCCCAACCGCCCCGTTCATACACTGCGCGGGCAAGAAGACATGCTTCCGCACTGGCAGCCAGATTGGTCGCGCCGGGCAGTCCTCCGGGAAAGACAACCATCGCAAGATCTGTCATATCCAAATCTTCCAGCAGGCAGTCCACTTTCAGGCAAAGATCATGCGAACTGCAAACAAGGCCATCGGAATCGCAGTCCACCCCAGTTACGCTGACTGCTACTCCCGCCCTTCGCAACACATCAATGATCGTAACCGCCTCAATCTCCTCAAAACCCTGCGCCAGTAGCACTGCAACCTGTGAACTCATTGCTGCCTCCTCACTTTTCCGCTGCTTTTCATTTTCCCTTTTGCAATTTCTGCAAAGCCCCCCGAATGACACCTCCGGATTCCTCAAGCGCTTTCTGTGCCTCCTCGGAACTTACATCCGCCAGACGCATCAGCAGGGCGACCGCGCGCTGCTGCAATTTTCCGCAGCTGATTTTCATGTCCACGAGCAGGTTTCCGATCACCCGTCCGGTACGGATCATACTGGCCGTTGACAACATATTCAGTACCATTTTCTGTGCGGTTCCTGCTTTCAGGCGGGTTGAACCAGTGACCACTTCCGGGCCGACCACCGGGACGATCGAGACATCGGCAAGCTCCCGGATACGACCATCGGGATTACAGAAAACCGCAATGGTAACCGCACCGATTTTGCGAGCCTCTTTCAGTGCCCCGCAGGTATAGGGAGTCCGTCCGCTGGTGGCCAGGCCGACAACAACATCCTTTGCCGTAAAGCCACGAGCCTGCAAATCAAGCCAGCCCTGCAACGGATCATCCTCGGCAAATTCCTTTGCCCGGAAAACAGCGTCGTCTCCACCGGCGATGATGCCTTGCACCTGTTCAGGTTCGACGCCATAGGTCGGGGGGCATTCGGCAGCGTCGACGATGCCCAGACGTCCACTGGTGCCGGCACCAATGTAAAAGAGATGTCCACCCTTGTGAAACGCTTCGACAATCAGATCAACCGCCTGGGCAATTTCCGGCAGGACTTTCTGGACAGCCAGAGCGACCTGCTGGTCATTCTGATTCATGATCTGAACAATTCCCAAGCTGTCTTTTTGATCAATATCCAAACTGCCTGGGTTCACACTTTCGGTTATCATCGTCAATACTCCTGATTTTTCCCCTCTCCGCAAAACAGATCACCCCAACGATTCTCCTGGCAGCAGGAAAGCTCCGCCGGAATGCCAAAAACGCCCCTTCATCAAATGCTCCTTGACGATCTTCTGCAAGGTTGTTTTCTGCGGAGCTTTACTGATCTCAATGTCCGGATCCCCGAAAACCCGTTGCATGGTCTGCCAGCCGCTGGCTTCTGCTATTGGGTACAGATGAAAAAGACTTTGGAAAGCGGCAAGATTGGACGCAGGCAGATATCCGCTCAGGGTTGGATCCAGCAACCAGGACGTGCAGCAAACCGCCTTGAATTTAAATTCCGGGAAATACTTTGGAAAAAACGTCCAGGCTCGTTGCAGAGAAGCTTGACAATCCTCTTTTCGCAACGGGGCGCCTGCCGGAATATGCAAATGCAATACCGGCTCTCCAAATTTTATATAAAGTTCCCAGTCTTTTAAATCCAGGCAGACTGGCTGGCGTTCCAAAGTCCCTGCGATATTGGCGGGATTCCCGGTGACCTGTCCATTTTCTTCATGAAAAACGGTCATAAAAGCGCTTTGCTCGCCGGGATTACCGAGCCGGAATCCGTCTGCAGAGACTGCCTGATTGCCGCCGGGAATGAAACAAAGCTGATCGCCCTGGCGTTTTTTGTAGACCTGGATTGAGTGATGCCATTGGCCGAACTGAAATTCCAGGCGTCCCAGTGCAAACAGATTGGGTATCATGTGATTATGCAGCCAGTTATTGTTCAGGCAGACCCACTGCCCGGTCTTCTGAAAACCAGCCTCGGTCCACACCTGCAAATCATGCAGCGTTTCACAGAGCACCTGACGTGAAATCCCGCGCACGGAATAATACTTTTTTAGGCGTGGCAGTGGTGCCAGGGTCGCCAGGGTAAAAAGATGACGGTTTCCGCCCGGGATGGCCATACCTGGCTCAGGAAGAATGGAGGGAAAAAAACCATCTTCAGGAGCAGCCAGGTTAAGACGCCAATGACAATGCCAGGCAAAGCGGGAGAGCATCTCGGATTCCCGGATTTGCCGGGCACCCTGTTGCAACGCTATCAGGCCATCTTCCTGCATGCCGGATAGTTCCGCCAGTTCATTGACAAAATCCTCCTGCAGGAAATAAACGCCCTGCCCCGGGAATGACTCTTGCGATTGTCCCCAGCCCCCATGCCATCTTTCCCGGCCTGCGGAATCGATACCAAGGGGTTCAACAAGAGCAAAAAAATCATGAAAATTCATAAACATCAAATTGTACCTGATTTCTGACAAATGACTGGCAGTGATATTTTTTTAACCACGAAAGGCACGAACTGACACGAAAAAATTCGT
>JAQVUB010000141.1 GCA_028699735.1 Lentisphaeria bacterium
CGCACTACAGAAGACTGAGGCATTACTAGCGGCTGGATTTTTCGAATAAGTCTTTGCCGCTGCATTCCTGTTCCAGCGCATGAAAAAAATCCTGCATCAGTAGATAGCGTTTTTCTGCAAATTTCCGTCCGGATTCCGTCAGCATAGCCTTGGGCAGATGTCGTAATTTGACCAGAAATTCCCGGTATGCGCTGTCTTCACTGCTGTAGCTTTTTGAATTCAGTGCCTCTTCTTCGCTGTTGTGGACTCTGGCACCGATTCTGCCGGCAAAATGGAAGGCACGAGCCAGACCGATGGCACCGAGACTGTCCAGTTTATCAGCATCAAAAACCACTTTGGCCTCCAGGCTGGCAGGTTTTTCGGCAGTACGCCCCCGGTATCGGTGTGTACGCACACAGGCAGCGACCTGTTCGATGAATTCTGGAATCATGATGCCCAGGTCAGCAAGCACTTTTCCCGCCATCTCTGCACCCAACGCCGCGTGACAAGTTTTTCCCTGATCTTTCAGTTCCTGCAGACGGCCGATATCATGCAACAAAGCGGCGTAATCGACCAGCAGTTGGTCGGCATGTTCAGCCTCCGCCAATTTTCGAGCAGTCTGTCGTACTCGCAAAGTATGATCCCAATCATGGCAGGAAGGCATTGAGAGCAGCAGTTCCCGCACTTTTTGTTCTACTTCCGGCAGACGTTCCTGCAGAAATTGCCGATTTTCGTCACCTATAATCATGCCTGGTTATCTCCCTTCCGGCTGCAGAAGCATACAATCCCCATAACTGAAAAAACGCATCCTGGCTTGAATGGCCTCCGCATAGGCGGCAAAAACATGCTGCTGTTCGCAAAATGTGCAGACCAACATCAAAAGCGTCGATTTCGGCAGGTGAAAATTGGTCAGCAACCCATCCACAGCCAGCGGTTTTTTGGGTGGATACAAAAAAATTGAGGTGCGCCCGCTGCCCGCTTGAACCCGTCCGCTATCCCGGTCTACACAGGTTTCCAGCACCCGTACTGTGGTTGTTCCCACACAAAAAACTTTTCCGCCATTTTGACGTGTTCGATTGATCAGCGAGGCTGCCTTCTCGGAGAGGCTATAGGTTTCTTCGTGCATGACGTGATCTTCGATATTTGCCACTTCGACCGGTTTGAAGGTGCCTGCACCCACATGCAAAGTCAAACGCACAATCTGAACCCCTTTGGATGCCAGTTCACTAAGAATTCCTTCGGTAAAATGCAGGCCGGCAGTCGGTGCTGCGACCGCTCCCGGAATGGCCGCATATACCGTCTGGTAGCGTTCCTTGTCATCTTTTTCCGGTGCCCGGTTGATATAGGGCGGAAGCGGAACCTGCCCGCATTGTTCCAGCATATTCAGGACGTCAGAGCGAGAAAAGCGTATCAGAAAAGTGCCATCGGCAAGTTTTTCCTCAACGGTGAAACTGCCTTCGCTGCCATTGACGATGACTTTGGAGCCAGGAGGCAGCCGTCTCCCGGGTCTCAGCAAGGCCTGCCAGCATGCGGAGTCTTTCTGCACCTCGAGCAGAAACGCTTCCACCCGCCCGCCGCTTCCTTCCCGGTTTCCCAGCAATCTTGCCGGAATCACCCGGGTATCATTGAGTACAAGGCAGTCTCCAGGGCGCAGATACGAAGGGAAGTTAGTAAAGGAAGTCATGGTTCGCAGACCGCTGTTGCGATGCAAAACCAGCATCCGGGATTCTTCCCGGTGAAGTGCCGGGTATTGTGCAATCAGCTCGGGGGGCAGGTGATAATCAAAGTCAGAAACTTGCATGGTATCCTGGAAAGTGTTTGGAAAATGATTTCAGGGCGGGAATCAGAACTACGCTCTGTTGACAGACTAATGCATTGCTCTGCGTATTTCCCGTTCGTCCTGGCTTTTTTTCAGAGTTTCGCGTTTATCATGGACGTTTTTACCCCGGCACAAGCCAAGTTGGACTTTGACCATACCGCGGTCGTTGAAATAGACAGACAGTGGTACCAGAGTCAGTCCCTTGGCTTCAATATTCTTCTTCAGGCGGGCAATTTCACGTTTATGCAAAAGCAGGCGCCGGTTGCGGCGGGGAGCGTGGTTGTTCCTGTTCCCCTGAAGATAAGGAGCAATATGCGCCCCCAGCAAATACATTTCGCCATTTTCCACTTTTGCATAGGAATCTGCAAGGGAGAACCCCCCTGCACGGCAGGACTTCACTTCGGTTCCAGTCAGCTCAATGCCGGCTTCAAAACTGTCTAACACCGCATAATCATGCCGGGCTTTTTTATTTTGGGCAATATTCTTCATTATATTCAACGCTGCTTCAATTATCAGTCATAATCCGCAAGGATACATCTTCAGGCATCATTTCAATATAAACTCTGAACCGACGACCAGCAAGGCAAAAGGCAATGCCACACCCTGCAACCTTGTACCCTGTGTGTAATAAGTCAGTAAACTGGCTGACAGTGGTATTTTTTTACAACGAAAAGCACAAAATGACCCGAAAAAATTTCATGGGAAGTACGACTCATGCTAGCAGTCAACGCTGCTTCCATGAAATTTTTTCGGGTCGTTTCGTGCTTTTCGTTGTTCAAAAAGAATCCTACCGTTACCCGTTTTACTGAATCGTTACCAGTCCAAAAAAAACTTTCATTTTTTTGCAATTTTAAACTTGAATTTGCGTGTAAGATATTACATTATTATAGCATACGAAAACACGTTTCTGTCTTGCTTCCTGCCGGCACTCAAATTCCCCCGGAACGGACAGATCAAATACCATTTTTTCGCTGTTTTTTTTTCTTCCGCTGCTTTTGACAGACAGCCTACGGAAAGACTGTCGCTAGCGGAATACGAAACGCGTAAAAATGGATTTTCTTTATCGACTTGATTTTCGTTGGTTTTTTGTCAGATTCTCTGTTGTGTGTTTCTTTTTTAGACCTGTGCGACACAAAACAGGGCGTTTCGGGGTAGTCCATCGCGGTGTTTGCCGTGTACGGACAGAATTGACCGGGTGTTCCGGTCAGAGTGATTCACCATCCTTTTTTTAAGGAAGCAAACATGAACGCAGAGGAAATTATCTGTACTCAGAAAGAAGCGTTTCAGGAGGATACCGACGAGCCTCCATCCACGTGCAGTGTGCTTACGGCACTCACTGCACCCCCTCCGGTCAACCGGATCAATCGAACCTTATTCAATGTTATCAGCCCCTCGACCAGACAATTTATCAACCGTTATTTTCCAGGCGTCAGAGATGAGCAATGGAATGATTGGCGCTGGCAGATTCGCAACCGTATCCAGTCGGTGAAACAGTTTACGCAGTATGTACAGCTCTCGGACGAGGAAGAAAAAGCGTTGTCCCGCGGTCGCAAAAGTTTTCCCTTTGCCATTACGCCCTACTATTTAAGCTTGATTTCACCTTTTGATCCGTCTGATCCGGTTCGCATGTCGGTTGTTCCGAATATTCGTGAATATGACATTGCGGAAGATGAGAAAGATGATCCTCTAAATGAAGACGGATGCAGCCCTGTTCCTGGGCTGGTTCACCGTTATCCCAACCGGGTTTTGTTTCTGGCAACCGATTTCTGTTCGGTTTGCTGCCGTTACTGCACCCGTTCACGGCTGATTGGCAATGTGCACCGGGAAAATTGCCGTAACAACTGGGCTGCGGCAATCGAATACATCGAACAGCATCCGGAGATTGAAGACGTACTGATTTCCGGCGGCGATCCGCTTACCCTGCCCTTGCAGCCACTGGAAAATCTGCTCGCCCGGCTGAAACGTATTGAACACCTCAAGCTGATTCGGATCGGCAGCAAGGTGCCGGTGGTTTTGCCGCAGCGCATTTCGCTGAATCTGGTCAACATGCTGAAAAAGTATCACCCGCTTTTCATCAGCATTCACTTTACGCATCCGCGTGAATTGACAGAGGAGACGAAAGAGGCCTGTGCGCGTCTGGCCAATGCCGGCATTCCTCTGGGCAGTCAGACGGTTTTGTTGAAAGGGATCAATGACAATGTTCAGACGATGCGTGAATTGATGATGGGGCTGCTGTCCTTCCGGGTACGGCCGTATTATCTGTATCAGTGTGATCCCATCCGCGGCTCGAAACATTTCCGCACTCCCGTGCAAACCGGGCTGGACATCATTCAGGGACTGCGCGGTTTCATCTCCGGATATGCCATTCCGCATTATGTCATTGATGCCCCTGGCGGCGGCGGCAAGATTCCGCTGTTGCCGGATTACACGCGCGGCTACAATGGCAACAACCTGCAGTTGCGCAATTATGCCGGAAACCTCTATCAATATCCAGATACCGAGCCGTCACCATGCGAATAGGCCTTACCTACGACTTGAAGAGTTACTACCTGGCCAAGGGCTTTTCTCAAGAACAGGTTGCTGAACTGGATTGCGAAGAAACCATCAACTCCATTGCTTCTGCACTCGAGAAGCATGGCCATGATGTCGAACGCATCGGCTGCCTGGAACAGCTCATGCAGGCACTGTTGCAGGGAAAACGCTGGGATCTGGTCTTCAATATTGCCGAAGGTCTGTATGGTATTGCCCGGGAAGCACAAATTCCCGGCCTGCTCGATGCATACCAGATCCCGCATCCGTTCTCCAACACCGAAGTTCTGGCCGTGGCTCTGGATAAGTCCCTGACCAATGCGGTGATGAAAAGCTATCAGGTGCCGGTGGCTGACTTCCGGGTCGTTCGGCAGGAAATGGATATTGCCAAGGTCGACCTGCCCTTTCCGCTGTTTGTCAAACCTGTTGCGGAAGGAACTAGCAAAGGCATCACCGCCCGCTCAGTCATCCATAACCAGCAGGAACTGGCCGTACGCTGCCGGGAATTGCTTGAAGAATTTCATCAGCCAGTATTGGTGGAGACCTATCTGCCCGGACGGGAATTTACGGTCGGCATGCTGGGCAGCGGCGAAGAAGCCCGGGTGCTTGGCGTCATGGAAGTCTGCCTGCACGGTGCTGCGGATTCCCAGGGCTATACCTTCGAAAACAAGCAGAAATACGAAGACCGAGTCAGCTATCACCTCGTCGATGAACCCGATGTCGCTCAACTCGCTCTAAAGGCATGGAGCGCATTGAACTGCCTCGATGCCGGTCGAGTCGATGTACGCATGAATGCCGCAGGAAACCCCGTCTTTCTTGAAGTCAATCCCCTGGCCGGACTGAATCCGAACTATTCGGACCTCTGCATCCTCTGCAAGCTGATCGATTTCCCTTATGATCAACTCATTCACTCGATCGTCCAATCCTGCCTGAAACGCCATGGCCTGGATAGTGCGATCCTGACGAATGCAGCCTGTTTATGTACACTTGTACAAACGGACGTTTCTGTTGCCTGATATTGGCATCCGGAAAACCACCATTCTCCCGCCAGAATTCCATGACAAATTCGGATGAATATGGGAAGGCAAAGTTCGAGCCAATTTTACTTTTTGGCAAACCATTCAGCGACACATTGTGCTACCAGTTTTGGTCTCCGATAACGATCGTATATTCCAGACAGATTGAAAGCCAGCGGTTTGCCGCGAATGCCGGTCCCCTTGCCGAACCGGTAGAAAGATTTTCCTTCATACAGGCTGAATTTCCACAGGCCATCCAATGAAATTACAGACCGGGCAGGATACGGTGGATAATATGATAACATGATTTATACTCGATTAGCTTGAGAATCTGATTTTTTGTCATTGGTCAAGGAAGACAGGTAACAGTGAAATTCAATTTTTAACAACGAAAAAACACGAAAGGACACGAAAAATTTTCATGGAAACAACCATGTATTGTAATAGTAAAAGACGCTTCTATGAAAATTTTTCGTGTCCTTTCGTGTTTTTTCGTTGTTAAAAATTGAATTCCTCCGTTACTCTGTTTCATTGACCGTCTACAAAAAAGTAAAGTTTGCAGCCAAATCGAGTATATCTTCCTTCAAAAATAGTTTACCAGTATTTTGTCCAGGGGGCCTGGCCTTTCTGCCAGAGCTCGTTGAGGAGCTGATATTCGCGGGGATTGTCCATGCACTGCCAGAATCCCTCATGGCGGAAAGCAATCATCTGGCCATCGTGGACCGCCTTGCGCATAGGTTCCATTTCGAAAAACTGATCGTTATTTTCCAGCAGATATTTTTGCAGAAAGACTTTTTTGAGCACCATAAACCCGCCATTGATATATCCGTCGACCTGGGCGGGTTTTTCTTCAAAACGCAACACCTGATCGTCTGCCAGCTGCAATTCTCCGAAGCGCGCTGCCGGATGCACAGCGGTGCAGGTCAGCAATTTCTGATGGCGGCGATGAAAATCGAGTTCTTCAGCGACATTCAAGTCTGCTACACCGTCGCCATAGGTCAGGAAGAAATCTTCATCCTGGGGCTGCAGATATTTGCCTGCCCTCAGAATGCGCCCGCCTGTCATCGTTTCCAGTCCAGTATTGGCCAGGGTCACCTGCCAGTCCTCGTGGTGGTCATTGGCGTGAATTTCAACCGAACCATGGTTACCGAGATGGACGGTGATATCATTTACCCGGCTGCGGTAATTGAGGAAATAATCGACGAACTCTTCGCGTTTGTAGCCCAGGCAGAGGATGAAGCGCTTTACGCCAAAGGCGGCATAGGATTTCATTACATGCCAGACGATTGGATATTCGCCAATCGGCACCAGGGGTTTGGGCAGCAGTTCGGTCACGTCTCGCAGCCGGGTTCCCTTGCCCCCGCACAGGATCATTGC
>JAQVUB010000142.1 GCA_028699735.1 Lentisphaeria bacterium
CCCCTGCCCCCTGCCCCCATCCCTATGGCACGTCATATTCCAGAAGAAATCCTCGATGAAATCCGCCGCAAAGCCGATCTGGCGCAAATTGTCGGCTCCTTCACCGAATTGAAAAAGAAAGGCGGGGACGATCTCTGGGCTTGCTGCCCTTTTCACAAGGAAAAATCGCCCTCCTTTAAAATCAACCAGCAACGCCAGGTCTACTATTGCTTCGGCTGCAAAAAAAGCGGAAATATCTTCCACTTCGTTCAGGAAATGGTCAATACCGATTTCATCGGAGCAGTCGAATGGCTCGCAAACCATCTCGGAATTATTATTCCAACTAGCACCGGAGACAGCAAAAGTGATGCCGAAGCAGCTAGAAAACGACAGCTCCGCGAAGATGGCTTCCGACTGCTCAAAGAAACCGCTGTTTTCTACCAGAAGATGCTGCAGCAACCCGAAGCCGAAATCGCCCGAAGCTATCTGAGGGAACGCGGCCTCGTTCCCGACGCCATCAATAAATTCGCCATTGGCTATTCACCGGACAGCTGGGATGCCCTCGGCAATTGGGCTGCCACCCAGGGCTACAGCCGGGATTTGCTCGTGCAGACCGGCCTGAGCATCCGCAAAGAAGAACAAAAAGAACATTGTTATGACCGCTTCCGCGGAAGACTGATGTTCCCCATCTGTGATGAACTCGGACGCGTCGTCGGTTTCAGCGCCAGAACCCTTGAAAGCCACCCGCAAAGCGCCAAGTATATCAACAGCCCTGAATCCGAATTCTTCCAGAAGGGCAGCATCCTCTACGGAATGCATCTGGCACGTCAGGAATTCAAAAAAGCAGGCACCGCACTGGTTTGCGAGGGACAGATGGATGTCATCGCCTGCCATCAGGGCGGACTCTGCCACGCCGTCGCCGCACAGGGAACCGCATTCACCAGTATGCACGCCACCCTGCTGAAAAAATCTACAACGCATGTCACCCTGGCTTTCGATGGTGACACCGCCGGAAGTAAAGCAACCCTCCGAACGATCACCCTGCTCCTCGAAGCCGATATCCATACCTCCGTCGTAACTCTACCGGAACAACAGGATCCTGACAGCATCTTCCGTACCGGCGGAGCCGAAGCTCTGCGCCAAATCATTGCCGGAACCGAAGAGGCCATCCCCTTCGTCTACCGCATCGCCTGTCAGCAGCATAACTTGCAAATTCCAGAAGAAAAAAGCGCAGCCGTCACGCAAATCCTCCAAATGCTCTGTGTCATCCCGGATCCGATCACCCGCACTGCACACTGCCAATGGCTGGCCGCCAAACTCAACCTGCCGGAAAATATTCTGCTCGACAGCCTGCAAGCTCTGTTGCGACAACAGCAGAATGCCCGTCAGAAAGCCGAAGCATTCCAATCTCATGCCATCCAGCAAAACGCAGCTCCTCCTCGACCGGAATCTCCACCGCCCTTCAGCATGCCTGCGGTGGCTTTCAATGACAGCACTACTCCCATCCTGACCACCATTCTGGACCTTGTCCTGCATTTCGATTTCCTCGCAAAAACAATGCTGCAGTCAGATACCCAGACACTGATCCCGGATACTCCTTTGGGACATGCCATCAACCTCGTCCTCGCAGCAACCGAACAGGATGAATGGGAACACGCCGAACAAAACCTGACAAACTCCGAACTGATCAGCAACTCCGATATCGGACAAGTACTCGCACAGTCCAAATTCACCCATCTCGACGGCAAAACCGACAGTTCAAAACAACAGCAAAAAAAACAAACGCAACTGCTGGAAAAAGCGCTCAGCGATTGCCAAAACCGACTGCGCCTCGCCGAAGTCAATCTGCAAATGGACCAAATCCTCCAGAATATCTCCAATACACCCCATGAGCAAACCCGCGAACTGCTGCAAAAATATCAGGAATTAAACCTGCGCAAAAACCAGCTGAAAAAAGCCTGCTCCTCTGATAAATAATTCGTGTCTTTTCGTGTCATTTCGTTGTTAAAAACAAGAATTGGGTGCAGTTCCCAAAAGTAGGTAGAGGCTATCCAGAAAGGGTTCAGGGGTCAGGCTTATAATGTGGCGTAACCGGCCCGGTTGCGATTTCTGTTAGTACTCCCACGCCCGAACAGTCTCAGGTGCCCGGGGCAGAGACTACCTACTTTTGGGAACTGCACCCCAAGAATTACTTTCGAACCACCACAGCTTGAAAAACAGCGTTTCAGAACTGATATTAATCATATTTGCTCGACTTATCCCGACTGCCCCTGAGCCACGTGCCGGATTCCCAACTGCCTGACAAAGGAAAGGAAAAAGCCATGGAAGTCAAAGAAGCCCTGAAAAATCGACGCACCGTACGACTCTATCAGCAGAAAAATGTGCCGGATTCGGATTTGGCTGAGATGATCGATGCCGCCAGAGTCACTTCCTGCGCCTCCAATCTGCAGCAATTGCGCTATATCGTCATCCGCGACTCCAAACTGGTCAAAGAAATCTTTCCTCTGACTGCATGGGCAAACCTGGTGCGTCCCAGCCGCACCCCGGAATCAGGCATCTCAGCACCACGTTGCTTTATCGCTGTCATTGCCTCGGCAAGCGCAAATCAGGTCATTTATGCCGATGCCGGAGCCGCCATCCAGAGCATGCAACTCATGGCCTGGAGCAAAGGTCTGGGTTGCTGCTGGCTGGGCAGCATCCAGCGCGATAAACTCAAAATCCTGTTCGAATTGCCAGACGATAAACAGGTGCTCTATCTCGTAGCCGTCGGATATCCCGCCGAAAAACCAGTTGCCGAAGATGTCCCGGATGGAAAATCCGTTTTCTACTACCTCGATGAACAAAAATGCCTGCACATCCCCAAAATCCGCCTGGAAGATGTCGCGACCTGGAGATAAGACTTGTCCCTGACTGCATTCCTGCTGATCCTGGCCTCTGTCTTCCTGCATGCCGGATGGAATTTAATCTCCAAAAAAAGTGTTCCCAGCCTGGCTTTCTACTCGCTCTCCTGCGGGACTGCCGCTCTGCTCTGGCTGGGACCTTTTTTATTTGCGGAATTCCAGCCAGGCGCAATGCCCCGAAATTTCTGGATACTGGTTTTTTTCAGCGTTCTTTTTGAAATTCTTTATGTCGGCGGTCTGGCCTACGCCTATCAGAAAAGTGATATTTCTCTGGTCTATCCTATGGCAAGAGCCCTCCCGTTGCTGATGACCGCCCTGGTTTCCTGCGTACTCGGCCTTGGCAGCCGCCAGCCCGGCTCGGTCGCTATCCTCGGAATGGGGGTCGTTTTCCTCGGCTGCATCCTGATGCCACTGCAAAAATTCCGGGATTTTAAATGGCAGGTCTATTTCAATCCCGTTATCTTCCTGGTGATCCTCGCCGCCATCGGCACAACGGGCTATACCGTCCTTGACAGCTGCGCCATGCAGGAAATTTTCAGAGTCTATCAGAAAAAAAACCTTCTGCTGAGCATGAGCTACCTCTTCTTCATTGAGGCAGGAATCTCGCTTGGCACCTTGCTCCTCGTCTGCTGCAATAAAACCGAACGTCGCGAATTCGGCAGGCTGCTCAAAAACCGCTCTCTATCGCCAATCCTCACCGGAATCTGCAGCTCAGCGGCCTATGTTCTGATCCTCCTTGCCATGAATTTCGTCAGCAACGTCTCCTATATTCAGGCCTTCCGCCAGCTCAGCCTGCCCTTAGGAGTCCTCGCCGGAATTCTGATCCTGAAAGAATCCCATTCTATTCCCAAACTCCTGGGCACCCTGATCATCCTCGCCGGTCTCATCATCGTCGCACTCTTCCCATAAGACAATCTTTAACCACGAAAAGCACGAAAAAACTTGGGGTGGGCTGGCGCCCACAGCCCATAGTTATCAGTTATCAGCCGTCAACCTGTCCATTAAAGTCAATCGTCCACGTCCATAAGGTCCATAGGGTCCATAGGGTCCATCAGGTCCATCGTCTATCGTCCATCGTCCCTTGTCCTTCGTCTTTCGTCCATTAAATCTTCTTCAACCAGAAATGTAATGATAGTGTTCTACAAAATTTCACGGGCAATCTGTTGTTCCAACCTGATATTTCATTGTCGGAATTTGCTTTTTATAGTTCGTGACTTTTCGTGCTTTTCGTGGTTAAAAATTGGGTTATGGGTGTTTGCCTAAACCACGTCTTTTTCCCGGTCTTCTCTTGCCCGAACGAAAAAGCACATTACATTGTAGTGTTGTCTTCTTTCATGCCCTTTTGTTAATTTTCTCCCATAAAAACTGGAAAGGAGTGTCCCATGCCATTGGTTGAAGATTGCGTTTTCTGTAAAATCATCCGCGGTGAAATTCCTTGCAGCAAACTGTACGAAGATGACCAGATTCTGGCCTTTCTCGATATTGCCCCGTTTAATAATGGACATGCCCTGATCGTCCCAAAAGATCACCACCACAGCATCACCACACTGCCCGCAGAATTCCATGCAAAAATCATGGAAACTGCTTGCAAAGTCGCCGTCGCGCAAATGCGGGTTCTCAAAGCCGAAGGCTTCAACTTGGTGCTGAACAATGGACGCTGTGCTGGACAGGAAGTCCCCCACGTACACCTGCATGTTATCCCTCGCTTCGTCGACGACCAGCCCATCTTCAAAGCCTCCAAAAAGAAATATGACAGCATCGAAGAAATGCAGAAAACCGCTGAAAATATCCGCGCAAAACTGAGTGAATAAATGAGTACAGAGCCATCAAAACAAAACCTGCTGGCACAAATCCTGGGAAAAGATCCCAGATATCCCGTTGAAGCATACCATTTCGTCAGCCAGGCCGTCAATCTGATCTCCAGAGAAATCATGGCCAAACGGAAAACCGCGAGCAACCGGCATATCACCGGACTGCAATTGCTCAACGGCATGAAACAACTCCTGCTGGGAAAATATGGCTGCATGGCCATTGATGTCCTCACTGCATGGAATATCTATACCACCGATGATATCGGCAACATCGTCTTCAATCTGGCCGAAGTTCAGCTGCTCGGAACCAGCGAAAATGACCGCAAAGAGGATTTTCATAACCGTTTCAGCTTCCAGGATGCCTTCGTCAACCCATTCACGCCCGGCAAACGTATCAAACCAATGCCGATCATACACCCGTAAACTGCCAGAAATGGCGCCCCCCCACTTTCCTACCCATATCTAATGAATAATAACCTGCACGATATCCAACACCCCACCGCTAACTGGCTGGTCCAACATGACCTCAACCGAGCCGGAGGACCACTGCTCATCCGGCAAAACGGCAACACCCTGCTGAAAAATTTTCATAATCGCTGTGATGATCTGCAGGATGAACTGCTTATCCCCGACAAGGTGCGTATTTTCCGTAAAGCCGGAGCAGCAATCTTCAGCAGCGAAGGACATTTTCCTTTCGGTGCCGAACTCTCTCTGCGCCAAAATATCCGCTATGCCGCCAATCATGCACGGGTCACCACCGACCTGCGCTGGAAAAAAGGCGCCTCCCTCAAACAAAACGTAGCCATAGGTTCGGCGGAATTGCCCGGGCAATGGACAAAGGTCTTTGTGGTTCCTGCCGACGGCACCACTACTCCTGCATGGCAGGTACTCACACCAGGAACATCCTGCCGCTTCAACCCCCTGCCCCTCGCCCTCGTCTTCTGCAATCAACAGGACCAACGACTGGAAATCAGCACCGGCGATGACCTCTGGCGCTGGCAAAATGGCCTTCTGCCGCAAAGCCTGCATAATACTGCATCCATCGAACTGACTGTACAGACCGATAATATCCGCTTGCAACGCCTCGTAACGGTCAATTCCGGAGAAGCAGAAGGCTTCCCGGAAGCCAGAGATTACCGTTTCACCTCCGTTCTCGCCTGGTCTGCGCCTGCCCTTCAACAGAATCCCCACCCTCCCCATGAATTCACCACCCTAGTTATCAACCAGAAGGAAGGACTTTCACGCAAACAGCTGCTGGACTGCGGCAGCACCCCATGTGTAAGCCTCGATTTCAGACAGATCGAACTCCCGCAACAGGCCAAACACAGCCGCGGACAGGGCTATTGCTGGGAAAGCAAAATCACCCAGCGATGCGTCCGCAGACTCATCCGCCAGCTTGCCGATTTCTCCGCAGAGGGATTCCTCCTGATCACCGCTGGCATGACCCCTGGACTCTGTGACGACCCGGTCCATTGCAGCCGAAAAAACAACACCCTGCATTGGGATCTGACCGCTATCCTCGACCTGGCCTCCTGGATGCAACAACGCCTCGGCAATGGATGGACGACAACCGTAAAGCAACCCGCACCCTGGAATGAACTGCCTTCCCTCTCCTGCCTCGCCGCACTCAACGGATTCCGGCTCCCCAACGAAAAAATTGACGAGGAAACGGACGACTGACCCCTCTCAAAAGTCACATGCGGGAATACTCAATTAGTCCACCGTTTTTCACGTTTTTTTTCCAGTAAAAAGCGCTTTTGACTTGCAATTTCCCGAATATAGGATATCTTAATCTTCGTTTCAGAGATGAAGCAGTACCTGTAGCTCAGTTGGATAGAGCGTCTGGCTACGGACCAGAAGGCCGGGGGTTCGAATCCCTCCAGGTACGCCATTAATTATATATTTGGTTGGCGGGGTAGCTCAGTTGGTAGAGCAGAGGACTGAAAATCCTTGTGTCGCCGGTCCGATTCCGGCCCTTGCCACCATTTTTT
>JAQVUB010000143.1:0-1491 GCA_028699735.1 Lentisphaeria bacterium
GCACCCGAGACCGTTCAGGCGTGGGAGTGCTAACAGAAATCGCAACCGGGCCGGTTACGCCACATTTTAAACCTGAACCCTGAACCCTTTCTGGACGGCCTCTACCTACTTTTGGGAACTGCACCCTCCTTAATATGACCTGTATCTGTGGAATAATGGTTTAAAAGTATGCGCTTAGCCATTCCGTAACGAAATGGCGGTTTTTCGATTCTGTCCGGTCACCGACCGTTTCAGTAAAGGTAAGCCCTTCGGCATGAAAATCAAAGAACAAATAATTTGACCTTTTTCCGGAATGACGTTCCTTTTCCACGAGTGTTTCCCAGTCACTGACTTTCTTGAATGCCGGATATCCCTGATGATCTAGTGCATCAGCATTGGAGCCTGCCTTGTCACCGCCGCGTTCTGAAAGGATGATAGGGCGGCTGGCTTGACGGACACGGCTGCCATAGCTGTTAAATGCACACATTCCGTTATAGATATAACTTTGCCTTGTTGCCCATGTGGTAGTACGTCCAGTGTCGTCAAAACCTTGTTTGACCGCAGGATCGTCCGGGCAGCGCAGGTGTTTCTGCAAAAGGCCGTGTTCCTGTAAATATACATGCCATTCAATGCTTTCAGCATCGTCGCGTTCTGGATTTCCATAGACACCCCCATGGACTGGGGGAAATACGGAATTCCAGTCGTCGCAGTAATAATTGAAAGCAAGACCACATTGTTTGAGATTGTTAAGACAATAGATGCTCCTGCTTTTGGCACGTGCCTTGCCCAGAGCAGGCAACAACAACCCGGCCAGTACGGCAATGATGGCGATCACAACGAGAAGCTCAATTAAAGTAAACCTGTTTCCATGCTTCATTTTTCGATTCCTCTGTTTTTGCATAATAAACAAACCATTACCCTGAAAAAATCAGTGGGTAATTCGCTGCATAGCAGTCAATTTACGGCAGTTGTGCAAATAAATCGGAGGAATACGGGGGACCCCGGCAGCTGTATGACATAAATACTGTCACAAAGACAACCAGAGCTTTCGGATAAGATACGGATACCGGTTCGGCGGTGAGATCAAAAAAGGCGATGTAGTCAGCGATGGCGACAAAATGCTCAACACAGACCGGGCTGAGAATCAAAATTGTCTGCAGAGTTGTATCCTGCCGCCGGGAAAATGCGGCAGGCTTTGCTTTTGCCAGTACCTTAAGTGAATCTGTATTTTTTACGCAACCAACATGTACAAGAGAATGAATTGCTTCCAGTGAACTGAAAAGCAAAGCACAAACCAGCAGAATGACATTGGCGGTATTTTTATGGCGATTATTGACCATACAGGCTGATTTTGTCCAAGTCAAAAAAACCGTTTCAGACCCGTTGTGGACTGCGTCAGATCATAGAATCCGGGGCATCCATATTTACAAACGAAATACTATATCTCATTAAGCAAATTGTGCACAGTATTTTTGTCCGTTGTCAAAAAAATCAGCTTTTTCATGGTAATGC
>JAQVUB010000143.1:1591-6680 GCA_028699735.1 Lentisphaeria bacterium
GTAATGCTTCAGTTTTCTGTAGTGCGGAGTGTTTCATGGAAATGGGACTATGGGACTATAGGTAGCCCCCGTCCAAAATGACTTGGGGTGGGCTTGGCGCCCACAGCCCATAGTTATCAGCTATCAGCCGTCAACCTGTCCATTAAAGTCAATGGGTGCAGTTCCCAAAAATAGGTTGAGGACGTCCAGAAAGGTATCAGGGTGCAGGTTTAAAAAGGTGCGTAACCGTCCCGGTTGCGATTTCTGTTTGCACTCCCACGCCTGAACTGCTTCGGGTGCGCGGGCAGGGGCTATTATCTTTTGGGAACTGCACCCTTTAGGATTTATGTTACAGTATAGGAATATCCTGAAAGAGAAATCCCTAGATGGCATTTTATCTTATCGTTGCCCAGCCTGGGAATGAATTCCCGTTGAGTCAATCGTTCTCTGTATCAAAAATTCCTGCAGTGCCACGGGTATACTTTTCTTTGATTTCCCCGTTTTTGCCTGCTGTAAAAATTGCAGAAAGTGAACATATTATTCATAGTACAGTATCTCAAGATATCGTTGCAATTGCTGGTTTAGATACGTCGCAAAAAGGATTGCCATCGCATCACGTTTCTTGCTGGAGTACCAGGCATCGAACGCGGCATAGTATTTGACACGGTCAGAGAACTTGATGTCAATGGGTGGATAGCCAGCCTTCATCAGTTCCAGGTTTACCAGAAGCCGACCAGTTCGGCCGTTGCCATCAATAAATGGATGGATGCCTTCAAACTCAATGTGGAAACGTGCCAGTCGAGGGAGTAGATTTTCCTCGGAAGCAAGATAATCCTGCAGAAGCTGCTCCATTCTGGGCTGGATGAGATAGGGCTGTACCGGTTCGTGGAGGGCTCCTGCAATGCGTACAGGGATACGGCGATATACTCCTCGGTCCTCCGGATGATCGGACAGCACCAGATAGTGAATCTGCCTGATCATGCTTTCGCTTAGCGGCGCTGGATTGCCGACCTGTTCACAGATGAAGTCAAACGCCTTGCGGTGCCCAACAGCCTCAAGATGATCTTTCAGCGGTTTAGAACCTACCGTCAATCCCTGCAGCACCAGGCTGGTTTCCTGCAAGGTCAGCGTGTTACCTTCGATGGCATTGGAGTTGTAGGTGTATTCAATGGTAAATTCCTCCCGCAAGCGTTCCAATTCCCCTTTGGTCAACGGCCGACACTGGTCGAGCTGCGCCTTTTTGCTGGCAATGCCTGCCAACAAGGCGGACAGGTTGCGCCGGCTTCGCATGTCTTCAGGCTTGACCGTTTTGTCAGGAATCAGCCAGCTGTGGCTTACCATAGTGGCGCCGGCGATTCTTCCTGAAGTGCAGAGGAGACGCACCCGGCGTTCAGAAATGCCCCATTCCCTTGCTGCTTCTTCTACAGTCATCATCATTTATTCTCCGCAATCGGAACGAAATCATCAAGACAGGTATAATCTAAACCTTTAATCGGAATGTTTCAACCCATCTTTCCCCCCCTTGTTGTGACACATGGCTCATTTGCCGTAATGGGTCAGTCTTCTGTAGTGCAGGGTAAAAGCGAGACTATGGGACTATGAATGGGACTATGGGACTATAGGACTATAGGTATGGGACGTATGGGACGTATGGGACGTATGAAATGGGATCATGGGAATGAGACAATGGAGTAAAAAGCCTAAACATAATCCAATTCATAGTCTCATAGTCTTATTCCCATGATCCCATTTCATACGTCCCATACGTCCCATACGTCCCATACCTATAGTCCCATAGTCCCATTCATAGTCCCATAGTCCCATTCCCATGAAACACCCTGCACTACAGAAGACTGAGGCATTACCATTTGCCGGTATTGAAGAAGAACTCTGTCAGGTGCATGCTGTTTGAGCGTCCTTCGAAGTGCTGGTCGTCCAAGTGAAGCGTAAACCTGGAGTATATCGGGTTAGCACCGACGAACTTCTGCATGCCATGCAGACGCTCTAGCCAAACAAGCGGCGAATACTTTCCTGTACGTATTCAATCGCATTGCCGCTCACTCTACTGTCAAACTGATAAAATCCTTGGTTGTGTTGCCCTCAGGTTTCATCTGGAATAGGGTGCCACGGCCATATTTTTTCAGTTTGGCTGACCGGGGTAAAGGGCATAAAAAAAGCTCGAGTGGCAAAGAATAACACCACTCAAGCGTTTTTCAGGGGTAAAATGGCGGAGAGGGGGGGCGATTCCGGCTCTTGTCGTTTTGTACTTAAATCAACCGTTTTTCCTATCCTTCCTCCTCAAATCTAACACATTATAGCACCCCATCGTCGTAGTCAAGGCGCAACGCTGAAAACGGGGAAGATTTGGGAAAAATCCGTTCCAAACGGGAAAAAATGGGGAAAGTTTTTGAGCGTCATTCTGCCTGTCGGACAGCGGAAATCTCGGCATGAGACAACCTGAAAACTGACCGATTTTTTAATATACAATGTGTAATGGGAATTGACCGCAGGCGTCAGGACTATATTTCATTTAATTTTTCGTGTAATTTGATTGCACAAAATATAGCCTTGCATTATAGTACAATCAGTCACGACAAAAGGAGTGCCCATGCTGATTTCACTTTCCATAGACAATTGCCTCATCTACGATACGGCGACGGAATTTTCGCTTCAGGCCAATATGCAAAGCAGACGCTTTGCCCAGAATCTTGTTCCCGCGGGGAAAATCCATGTCGTCAAGTCAGCCATCGTCATCGGACCGAACAATTCAGGCAAGACCAACCTGGTCAAGATACTGGCAACACTGAAAGGCATCATCCTCAACACCCCGACAAGACTGGAGAAGAACCTATTCTCACCTGAGAAGAGATGCAGTCTTGCCGTCACCTTTTCGGCAGACGGTCATGAATACCTGTATGCCATCAAGTATGACACGGTCAGCGCTGAATACGTCTATGAGCGTTTTGCAGAAGTTCTACGGGATCAGTACGGGAATCGCAAGGAGAAAGTCTGGCTGCTTCGTGATACCATTGAGAACAAGAACGAAAGTGAAGACAGGAAACTGACGGAAATGATGGAACTGGCCTCCAAAGGCAATCTACTCATGCATGTTCTGGACATGTCACGTTTTCCGACAATGGGAACTATCAAACATCTGCTGACTGCGTTCGCCAGCAGCATTGATGTCCTCGACATGAACAATATCCCGCTTGAGAAGACGGTTGAAATGATGAAGGCAACTCCGGAAAAGCGTCAGAAAATTGCCGATTTCATGAAAAACGCCGATTTGTTCCTCAATGACTACAAATATTTGACAGAAGAGGAGTTTGGAGCAGCGTACAAGTTTGAGATGATGCAGAAACTGTCTGACAGGAACAATGTGCAAGAGGCATCCATTCGCCTCAGAGAGTCATTCAAGGACAAACTGCATCTGGTCTCCGTCTATAAGGGGATTCCCGTGCCGAGTATCCTGTTTGATTCCACTGGCACAAAGAAGATTGCGGCTTTGGCAAGCTATGTTTTGGATGCTCTGGAACAGGGGCGGATTCTCGTCATCGACGAACTGGACAACAGCCTTCATTTCAAGCTGACACGCGAAATCATCGCGATGTTCAACAACGAGATGAACCAGCGGGCGCAGCTGATTGCCACTGTCCATGATGTGTCGCTGCTGGATTGCCGCACGTTGTTCAGGAAGGAGCAGATATGGTTTTCCCACAAGGACAGTGATCACGCCTATCTCTTCTCGCTGTCAGAATTCAGCGCCGGCGAAGACGGCATTCGAGAGACCACTGATTTGATTGAAAAGTATAAAAGAGGACTGCTGGGAGCATTGCCGAAGCCGGATTTGTTCAACTCTCTCTACGATGCATGCAATGTTTCTAGGGACTCCACTCACGGCAAGGAGAACTAACCCATGTCAAAGCCACCGTTGTTCTCTGCCAGGCACAGTCTTTGCGTCATCTGTGAGGGGTACGAGGAGGAGATTTATGTCAGGCAACTGCTCAGCAAGGATGTCTGGAGCAGCATCTACGCATTCACCATTATCAACGCCAAGGGGGAAGGCAACATTCCTGCCCGCTATCAGTTCGAGATAAACAAGGATGCCTACGAACTGGTGCTGGTCTTCTGTGATACAGACCGCAGTCCATATCAGCAATATCAGGAAGTAAAAGACAAAATCAATGTTATGCACGAAGCCGATAACGTGGTTGGCAAGATAGTCATCTACGCGAACCCATGCTCAATGCAGATTATCCTTCTCCATTTTGCTGTCGTCTCTCTCAAAACCCAAGGGAAAAAGACCAATGCCAAACGAATAGAAGAATTGACTGGTGTCAAGGGATACAAGGCAAATCAGGAAGAGCACATCAAGGCGATTTGCGCCAAAATCAACCGGCAGTCATACTTTGAGATGAAACAACGTGTTGCGGACATCAACCGCCCCGACGATGTTCCTGGCAGCACCAATTTCAGCAAGTTCTTGCAATGTTTTGAATCAGAAAATCCTCAATGGATTATAGACATTCGCAACAGCCTTATTTCTACAGATAGGTAACAAAATGTAGTTCAAAAAATCTCGCGTATATATTACTCCTGTGATGAAGGGATAGTCTTCCTTTTGTAAACGTTCGTTCAAGCCCCCTGTCGGTTTCGTGCCGACAGGGGGCTTTTTTCGTATATGCTTCCAAACCAACAGGAGTACAGCCACCATGCAAATCACCGTCCTCAAATCCACCGTTGACTCAGCCCTGCCCACCATCACCCGCATCATGTATGACAAAGATGCCGTGAATCCACTTTTTTACAAATTCTTCGTCAAGTCATGGGACGGCTGTGACATAATATCCATTTTTGTCTACTATATTTTTTCACATCCTTCCTCGTTTTCGGTTTGGCTAACATTGCCTGAAAACGAGTGTAAAGGGCATAAAAAAAGCTCGAGTGGCAAAGAATAACACCACTCAAGCGTTTTTCAGGGGTAAAATGGCGGAGAGGGGGGGATTCGAACCCCCGGTAGGATTTTACTCCTACGACGGTTTAGCAAACCGCTACTTTCGACCACTCAGCCACCTCTCCAGGTTTTTTGAGTCAATGAAAAATACTATAC
>JAQVUB010000144.1 GCA_028699735.1 Lentisphaeria bacterium
CCAGCCAGCTCCAGGCGGAAGAGGCATTTTCGAGAAAGGAGTACAGATCTCCGCCGAAAAGAAGCCAGTCCGGCGGCTCGTTTTGGACGCATTCACTGAGAACCTGGTAGCGTTCCGGCTGATTGCCGGCCCAATGCAGATCGCTGATCAGCAGCAGTGAACAAGGCTTTTGCACTTCCGGCAGCGAAAGAGTCACCCGGCGTTCCAGAAAATCCCCTCTGGGAATCACTTGTTCCCGAGGAAATACCGGCTGCCAGAATGGGCTGTTTTTGCGGGGAGGGACATACATGAGCGATGAAAACCAATTCCTTGTTTGCGAAAACCTCTAGTTTGCCGCAAAACGTCCTGTTTTGTCTGATAAAAAATATACTATACTCTCGTTTGGCTGTTGCTTCCATGATTTCCCATGCAGAGGCTGCTGATTCCAGTTTACTGCTGAGTGGATGAGCAGGTTTTTCCCTTCTGCAGCCACTGCCGGAGTGCTTCAAAGAGGACAACTGCTGCGCAGTTTCCGACATTGATAGAGTTTTTAGCGCCCAGTGCGGGCAGGCTGATGAAATGGTCACAAAGAAGCAGTGCCTCTTCGGAGATTCCAAGGGCTTCGTTGCCCAGTACCAGGGCGGCCGGAAACCTCAGTTCGGTGCGCCAGTAATACTCGGCATTTGCGGCGGTCTCGATGCCATAAATACAATAGCCCTGTGGCTTCAGGGACCGGATGGCTGATGCGGCATCGGGAAATACTTCACAGGGGATCGACAGTTCGCAACCCCGGGCCGTTTTGGCCAGTTTTTCATGGGGCGGTGCCGGAGTATAACCACAGGCCAGAATTTTTTGTACCCGGGTGGCTTCGGCCAGACGAAAGATATTGCCGGTATTGTATGCGCTGCGAAGCTTGTCCAAGATCAGGACGATTGGAATGGTTTCCTGCAAACGGGGGGTTGCAGCATCGCCTTTGTTGATGACAATGTCAGGCATTTCCGCACTCCGATACTGGGAAAAATGAGTTTTTTTACAACGAAAATCACAAACTGACACGAAAAAAAATCATGGAAGTGGCGTTGACTGCTTTCCATGTGTTGCATTTCCCATGATTTTTTTTCGTGTTATTTCGCGTTTTTTCGTTGTTCAAAAAGAATTTCTCTATCAGTGTCGCGGGCCGCCACGGCGTACACGGGGGCCTTGCGGGCGGGCACTTCGGGCAGGACGTCTGTCACCGAAAGCATCCCGGCGCCGGTCGCTGTTGGAGGAAACATATTTGTCAGTGTTGACTGGTGCTGGCAGCTCGAGCATTTTTTCATCCGGCTGGGTGATAGGCAACGGGCGTCCGATGAAAGTTTCGATTTCAGGAATGACGAAAGCGCAGTCTTCGCCGGCAAAGCTGATGGCCCGGCCCTGATGTCCGGCTCGGGCAGTGCGTCCGATGCGGTGGACATAATCTTCGGCTTCATAGGGCAGATCGTAGTTGAAAACGTGGGTGATGTCATCGATATGGATGCCTCGTCCGGCCACATCGGTGGCGACAATGACCTTGATCGCGCCCTGCCGGAAGGCTTCCAGAATGCGCAGACGCTTTTTCTGATCGACATCGCCGGAAAGCATTTCGGAGGCGATGCCGTAGCGTTGCAGCTTGGCATGCAGTTCCTCGACATCGCAACGACGGTTGCGGAAAATCAGCACGCGCCCGCAATCTTCATTGGACAGCAGCCAGAGGATGATCGGGAGTTTTTCGTGGCTGGTGCAGGCATAGACTGTTTCCTGGATTCCATCGGCGACGATGTGTTCCGGTTCGGTTTCCAGGATGGCAGGTTCAGGGCGCATCCAGCGGCTGGCCAGGTTCATGATATCATGAGACAAGGTGGCGCTGAACAACATTGTCTGACGTTCGGAGGGGCGCGGTGTCTGCCCGATAATACGCTTGACATCCGGAATAAAGCCCATGTCCAGCATGCGGTCGGCTTCATCAATCACCAGAAATTTCAGCAGGGAGAAATCGATGACACTCTGATTGAGGTAATCAATCAGTCTTCCAGGGGTGGCAACGACCAGATCGCAACCTGCACCCAGCAGGCGTCTCTGCCGGTCGTAATCCATTCCGCCAAAGACGGCAACAATCCGCAAAGGAGTGTAAATGCTCAACGCTTCAGCATCTTTGGCGATCTGGATGGCCAGTTCGCGGGTAGGAGCCAGAACCAGGGCAAAAGGCTGATTGGAGCGGCGTTGCACAGCAGAATTCAGGTATGCCTGAATGATGGAAATCAGGAAGACTGCGGTTTTGCCGGTGCCGGTTTGCGCTTTGCCGGCAAGATCCAGTCCGCCCAGAGCGATTGGTAAAGCCAACTTCTGGATGGGAGTGCATTTGCTGAACTGCAAATCCTCAAGAATAGCCTTCAGTATTCGGGTGTCCAACGGAAAATCCTGAAAATAACAGGCTTCCGAATCCCGGGTATCCGGCTTCGGAACCTGCCAGTCACCCATGCGCTTTTTGCTGGCCAGACCAGCGGCTGCCGGCAAATCCTGATCCTCCCAGTCAACCGATGCACGGGAAGGAGGAGCAAGCGGTTTTGCTTTTGCCGGAGCGGAAGATACAACGGAAGACCCGCTCGAAAAACTAGACTCCACCGGCTTTTTCTTCTTTTTTCTCTTCCTCGCTTTCGAAGAAGGAACTGGCTCTGAAGTTAAAGAAGACTTCTCAACTGCCGGCTTGCTGACAAATAGCGTTTTAATACGGGAAAAAAGACCAGATAACAAAATAATATCTCCTGAAAAACAATCGTCGTAAACTTGCTGAATAAAACAATTTTGATAATATAAACGATATACCGGAAAAAACAATTTTAGACCCGATCCGACCGATCCGACCGATCCGACCGATCCGACCGATCTGACCGATCATGTTTCGGACGGGTTTTCCGCTTTTTTTCCGGTTAAGACTTGACCGGTTGTTAAAGTCGGATGACATTATGTTTTTTACCGTTTGTTATTTGCCATTTCCGGCACTGGATGCAGGAGGATGCGTATGTCAGCGATATTACTTTCAGGGAATGAAGCCATTGCGCGCGGTGGCTATGAGGGTGGGGTGACTGCCGCGTTTGGTTATCCCGGCACTCCTTCGACGGAGATTCTGGAGAGCCTGGTACAGCATAAGGACGAGGTTTATTGCGAGTGGTCTCCCAACGAGAAAGTGGCATTGGAGGCCGCAGCAGGTGCCAGTTTAGCGGGAGCCCGAGTGCTGGTGACGATGAAACACGTTGGTTTGAATGTGGCGGCAGACCCGCTGCTGACCCTGGCCTATATTGGTGTTGAAGGGGGCTTGATCCTTTGTGTTGCGGATGATCCAGGACAGCATTCGTCGCAGACTGAACAGGATACACGGCAGTATGCCAGGCTGGCCAAAGTCCCGGTGCTGGAACCCTCGGATTCCCAGGAAGCTAAAGATTTCATGGTGGCCGGAATGGAAATTTCTGAAAAGTATCGCACTCCGGTCATTGTGCGCACTACGACGCGTGTGAGCCATTCACGCAGTCTGGTTGAATTCCGAGACCGCGTGAAGTCCGACCGTGAAATTGCCTTTCAGAAGGATCCTTCTCGGCATTGCCCGTTGCCGGTTTGGGGGCGGCGCATGCGTGTTGAACTCGAACAGCGCCAGCATCAGATGGCCGAGGTTGCGGCAGCTTCTCCGCTGAACCGGATAGAATTGCGTGACCGCAAGCTGGGCATTATCACTTCCAGCATCGCCTATCAGTATGTCCGGGAAGTTTTTCCGGAAGCATCCGTCCTGAAATTAGGCTGGGCATATCCTTTTCCGGATGCCCTGATCCGTTCCTTTGCCGATCAGGTTGAAAACCTGCTGGTGGTTGAAGAACTCGATCCGTTTCTCGAAGAACATGTGAAATCCCTTGGCTTTGCCTGCCATGGAAAAAATATTGTTCCGGCCTGCGGGGAGCTTTCTGCAGCGAAACTGCTGGAGGTGCGCGCCCGGCTCGAGGGCAGAGATCCAGAACGCACACCTGCACGTTATGCTGTTGAAACGCTGCCGGCCCGTCCCCCGGTATTCTGCCCCGGCTGCCCGCACCGGGGAATCTTTTACGGATTGACGAAGTTCGATGTTCTGGTGACTGGAGATATCGGCTGCTACAGCTTGGCGGTTTTTCCGCCACTGAACCGCACCGATGTCATCCTTTGCATGGGCGGCGGCATCTCGATGGCGCACGGCTTGGAAAAATCCGGGGAGAAGCGGAAAGTCGTCGGTGTTGTAGGGGATTCCACCTTCTTCCATTCCGGAATTACCGGGCTGCTGGATATTGTTTACAACCGCGGAAAAGCAACCATCATTGTAGTTGACAACCGCACCACCGCTATGACCGGACACCAGGATCATCCCGGCACCGGACGCACCCTGATGGGCGAAACCACCCGGGAGGCCTCCATTGAAGCGATTGGCAAGGCCTGCGGTGTGCAACGTATCCGTACAGTCAATCCCTATAATCTCAAAGAAGTCCATACGGCACTAAGTGAAGAGCTGGCCGCAGATGAGCCTTCTCTGATCATTTCACGGGCTCCCTGTCCATTGAAGGAACACCATGATGTAGGCCCGAAAATGCGCATTGACAGCGACAAATGCAAGCGTTGCCGGGCCTGCTTGAAGCTGGGTTGCCCGGCCATCGAAAATTCCGATGGAGTAATCCGTATCAATTCGCTGATGTGCGCCGGTTGCGGCACTTGTGCTGAAGTCTGCCGCTTCGGGGCAATCGAACAAATCGTGGAATGATGAGATTTTTTAACAACGAAAAACACGAAACGGCACGAAAATTTTTAAAGGGTTTGTTGCGTTGAGGCAAGAGATCGCTGTGCAAAATTTCATGCTTGTACCTTGAACCCTATGTGGTAATTTCCCTCCTTCTTGTCTCCGTCGGAGGGAATATGGAGCGCCGGCGTCTCGCCGGCATCGGCTTTGCGGTTCGCTTTCATCACAACAAACAAGAAACCCCAAAAAAATCTCAAAAATGAGAAAGTGTCTCATGGATAGAAACTTGAGTGTTCTCTTTCAAAAAATCTTTCTAAAAAAAGAGAATTGGGGCGATAGTAGTACGAAATTTTTAAAGGGAAATAGCAATGAGCAGTGAGAAAACCATCAGCATCGTTATGGCTGGCGTTGGCGGACAGGGCATTCTGCTGGCTAGTGAAGTCACTGCAAGGACAGCCATTCTGTGCGGTTTGCAGGTGAAAACCAACGAAGTGCATGGCATGGCTCAACGCGGAGGATCCGTCATTGCGCAAATCCGCTTTGGTACGGAAGTATACAGCCCTCTGGTTGCCGAAGGTACCGCGGATGCCCTGCTTTCCCTGGAGGCCGTTGAGGCCTTGCGCTTCTATTCCTATCTGCGTCCGGCCGGGCTAGCAGTCGTCTCACGGCAACGGGTTATCCCGGTCACCGTATCCTCCGGCGGAGCAGCCTACCCGGAACCCGAACCTGCCCTCCGGGAAGTCTTTTCGCGGCTCCTTTATTTGGATGCCCTGGCGGAGGCGCAAAAGCTTGGTGAACCGCGTGCAGCCAATATGGTGCTGGTAGGAGCGCTGGCAAAACACCTCTCTTTGCCGCTCGAGTCCTGGGAAGAGGCCCTGACGCAGTGTGTCAAGGCAAAAGCTCTGGAAAGCAACCGAAATGCGTTCCGGCGCGGCCTCAGCCTGGCCGATGATTTTCTGTAGGATTACCAGTTTTTCCAGAGCAAAAAAACGCCTCCTGCGCAATGAAGTGCAGGAGGCGTTTGCGTTCAGGATGTTTATTTTTTTTCAGCGGAATAGAGGTGGACATCCTGTTGCGGGAAGGGGATGGTAATACCTTCCGCATCAAAGGTCTTTTTGATCTTTTCATTCAGGGCAAAAAGGACATCCCAGTAATCCGAAGTTTTTACCCAGGGGCGCACTGCAAAGTTGATGCTGCTGCCCAGCTCGGCGACCACAATCATTGGCTTGGGTTCCGGCAGAATGCGGCTGTCCTCCTGTAGAATTTTTTCCAGCACCTTACGGACTTTATCGAGGTCATCGCTGTAGCTGACCGAGGCGATGACATTCAGGCGGCGCTCCGGTTTGGCGGAATAATTGGTGATGGTGTCTGTCGTGATTTTGCTGTTGGGGACGATGATCTTCTTGCCATCGATAGCCCGTAATTCCGTTGAAAAGATACCAATCGCTTCGACAATTCCACCCGTTCCTGCTGCCTCGATATAATCATCCACCTTGAAGGGTTTGAAAATAATCATCAGCAGGCCAGCGGCAAAGTTGGACAAAGACCCCTGCAACGCCAGGCCGACAGCCAGGCCAGCGGCACCTAAAACCGCCACAAAGGACGCAGTCTGAATCCCCAGTTGCCCTAAAGCCGCAACAATGATAAAGACGATCAGTACATTATAGCAAAGGCTGCAGACAAAGGAAATCAGGGTTTCCTCCAGATGACTTTTCCGCATCATGCGCTGCAGAAGATTACGCAGGATCATTGCAATCCAGCGCCCAACAACAAAAATGGCAATGGCAGCCAGGGCTTTGAGACCATATAAAGTAAGCCATTCAATCAGTTTGTCTGCTAAATTCTGCATCTGTTCAACTCCCAAGTTTTCTAAGTCCATTCGTTTCTCCTGCTAGAGTAAAAATAATATT
>JAQVUB010000145.1:0-2941 GCA_028699735.1 Lentisphaeria bacterium
TCAAAAAGGCAAACGAAATTGAAGGAATTGACTCTCCTTGTCAACGACTACGTGATCATCATTACAACGCTCCAGCGGGAAGCCTTCCCACTGAAGAGCATCTTGGAAATCTACCGATTACGATGGCAGATTGAATTGGTGTTCAAGCGCTTCAAGTCGATCGCCCGCCTTGGAGCGTTGCCGAAATACACCGACAGCAGCGCCAGGGCATGGCTTTACGGGAAAATGCTCGTTGCGCTGATCATCGAAAAACTTTGCGCCCAATTGGGCGCTTTTTCCCCCTGGAGGCATGCCATTGGAGAGGCAGGCGGCACGGAGCTTGTGGACAGAATTCAAATTCTTGCTGCACAACCTTGTCAGATGGCTGATGCCCTATTTTGGGACGAGTTTACTGATGGAGAATTGGAAAATGATTTGTGAGAGGCTGCGCCAAAATCAACGCACAAAAAACTACCAAAGAAAAAATTTGCTTTTGCAAACAAGTTAGCGTCTATGGGGGGCAGGGGGCAGGGTGTACTACATTACATTTCTTGTTTTTGTCGAAAATTTTATGGACGAAAGACGATGGACAAGGGACGATGGACCTGATGGACCCTATGGACCTGATGGACCCTATGGACGTGGACGATTGACTTTGATGGACAGGCTAACGGCTGATAACTGATAACTATGGGCTGTGGGCGCCAATCCACCCCAGGTCCATCCGTGTCCGTCAATATCCTTTCAGCTGGGTATTGGCGGAGATTTCCTGGTATCCGGAGGGTTCCAGGGAGAAGGAGCCGCGGCCGCCGCTGAGGCGCGGGAGGGCTTTGCCGAAGCCGAACATTTCCGCAAGGGGTACATTGCAAAGGATTTTGCGGACGGGGCCGATTTGTTCGATATCGCGGATGAGTGCGCGTCTGGGCTGCAGATACATGCTGATTTCGCCGACCGTATCTTCCGGTGTGAGGATTTCGAGGTTCATCAGCGGTTCGAGCAGGATGGTGCCGACATTGCGGAAGGCCTGATCAATGGCCTCGAGTACCGCGCCAGCCACAGCACCTGTAGTCGTATTCTCCTGGGTATATTTTAATTCCCGGATTTCGGCGGCGACATAGATCATCGGGTACCCTTTCAACCCGCCGGTTCGCAGTCCGTCGTTGAGAGCCTGTTCGGCAGATGCGAGCAGATTTTTTGGGATGGCATTGTCGCGGGTGGAATTTTTAATCAGGAAGGGTTCGCCATCGCGGGGCAATGGGCTGAAATCAATGGCGATTTCGGTAAACAGCGTAGTATCGCCAAGCACTTTGTTGAAAACGACATGCGTCTTCGTGGCAGCAGCCAGGGTTTCACGGTAGGCAACTCTCGGTTCACCCATGCGGATTTCGACGCCGAAGTCGGTGGAGACCCGTTTCAGGCTGACTTCGAGGTGGAGTTCGCCCATGCCGGAGACGAGGCGCTGCCCGGTATCCTCGGCGGTCGAACGCTTCAGGGTCTGATCTTCGCGGCAGAGCAAATTGAGCACTTCGTCGAGCTTATCTTTGTCCTTGCTGAATTTGGGTTCGACGACCATCGAGATGACCGGTTCCGGAAAGCTGATTTTTTCGAAGGCAATGAGCCGTTTCGGATCGCAGAGGGTATCTCCGATACCGCAGTCCTTCAGGCCGGCCAGTCCGACGATGTCGCCGGGGCCTGCGCTTTCGATCTGCTCCGTATTTTTGGCATAGATTTTATAGAGCTGCCTTGTGCGCACTTTTTCCCGTGTGCGGCTGTTGACCAGCTGCATATTTGGGGTGATGGTGCCGGAATAGACCCGCAGGAAGAAGAGGTCGGCGGTGGAGGATGCATTGATTTTGAAGATGAAGCCGGAAAAGGCTTCTTTGGGGTCGGGGTGGACTTCGACTTGGCTGTCGTTGCGCACTTCAAAGGCCTTGTAAGGAGGGGCATCGAGCGGGGAGGGCAGGTAATCAATCACCGCGTCGGCCAGCATCTGGATGCCGATATTGCGTTTGGCGCTGCCGAGGAAGACCGGCACCAGTTTACGCTCGATGGTCAGTCGGCGGATTTCCTTTTGCAGGGTTTCCCGTGAGGGGATTTCGCCTTCGAGGTAATGCATGGCGATTTCATCGGAGAAGTTGCCGACTTTTTCGATCAGTTTTTCGAAGGCTTCCTGGCGCAGTATCTGCTGATTTTCATCAAGGGGGCTGCGTTCGATCTGCTCGCCATGTTCACCGGAAAGGCGGATCAATTCTCCACTGAGGATGTCAATGATTGCGGAGAAGTCACTTTCCTGACCGACCGGGATCTGCATGGGCAGGGCACAGTCGCTGAATTTGGCGTTGATCTGGGCAATGGCCTGTTCGAAAGAAGCGCCGATGCGATCCATTTTGTTGACAAACGCGATTTTACAGACGTGGTACTTGTCGGCCTGGCGCCAGACCTTTTCGCTTTGTGCCTCGACACCTTCGACAGCAGAGAAGATGACGACAGCGCCTTCGATAGCGCGCAGGGAGCGTTCGACCTCTGCGGTGAAATCGATGTGTCCGGGGGTGTCGATCAGATGGAATTCGCAGTCTTTCCAGGGGATGGAGGCTGCCGCCGCCGCAATGGTGATGCCGCGGGCCCGTTCGTCGGGCAGGAAATCCATCGTCGTGGTGCCATCGTCAATATTACCATAGCGGTGAGAAAGCCCGGAATGGAAGAGCAGACCTTCGGTCGTACTGGTTTTGCCGGCATCAATATGGGCTATAATACTTAAATTGCGAATCTTTTCCAGAGAACTCATATGCAGTACCTTGGCTTCTTAGTCAAGTAAAATCAATAATATAAGGGATAAAACACATTTTTACAGCCGGAAGACAAGAACCCGGTTTTTAACAACGAAAAGACCCGAAAAGGATCGAAACCTTTAAGGGGTTGTTGCTTTGCCCGATGAGCTTGCATGCGAATTCACCGTCGGATC
>JAQVUB010000145.1:3041-6653 GCA_028699735.1 Lentisphaeria bacterium
GATAATTCGAGTTTAAGGTCGGGGGATACTTTTTGTTTTTGCTCGATGCTGGAGACCGCATGCAGAATGGTCGCATGGTTTTTGCTGAACTGTTCTGCGATAGCAGGCAGCGAGAGCGGGGTGAGTTTTCGGGCGAAATACATGGCGACCTGTCGCGGGAAGGCAATATTAGCGGGTCTGCGTTTGCTGCTCATATCGGAGATCCGGATGTCGTAATAATCGGCCACAATTTTTTGAATCTGATCGACGGAGATCGAGGAACAGGCTTCTTCCGCAAAGAGAGAACCCAGCAGCGAATCGGCCAGCTCAAGGGTCATGAAATCCGCTTTGTGATTGGTTACTGTCAGATAATAAACCAGTTGCAGCAGAGCGCCCTCGAGGCGACGGATATTGGATTTGACTTTGCTGGCGAGATGCTGCAGAATCGCATCGCTGAATTTGACGGTGTGATCCTTCTGCTTCTGGCGCAAAATAGCAATACGGGTTTCGAGATCTGGCGACTGGATATCGACGGTCAGGCCGCATTCAAAGCGGGAAACGAGGCGTTTTTCGAGTCCGCCGATTTCGCTGGGTGGGCGGTCGGAGGTGAGAATGATCTGCTTATGAGCATTATAGAGTGCATTGAAGGTATGGAAGAAGACTTCCTGGAGTCCTTCTTTTCCGGCGAAGAAGTGGACATCATCAATCAGCAGGACATCGACGCTTCGGAAGTGGTTTCGGAAATCCGGCAGGGTTTTGCGGTTGAGTGCATCGATGTAGAGGTTGCAGAATTCCTCGCTGAAGAGATATTCGACTTTGGCGCGTTTTTTATTCTGGCAGACGGCCTGTGCGACGGCCTGGAGCAGGTGTGTTTTTCCCAGGCCGGTGGGGCTGTGAATAAAGAGCGGGTTGTAAACGGTTCCCGGTGAACTTGAAATGGCATGGCAAGCGCCATGGGCAAAGCAGTTGTTGCCTCCAATAACGAAAGAATCAAAGGTATATTTAGCATTGAAGCGGTTGGCGGATACCGGTTCCTGGGAATGGGTCGCGGGCGCGGCAGTCCGGCTTTCTTCTTTGCTTGCCGGTTCGGGTTCATAGCCTTTTTCAAAGCAGATTTTCAGCTTGCGTCCGCATTCTTCCTGGGCGGTATTGGTGATCAGGCGTCCATAATTTTCTTCAAGCCAATCGGTAAAAACATTATCCGAGACTCCCAGTACCAGGCACTTTTCTTCCAGGCGGACAGGAACAATGTCGGCAATCCACATGGCAAATGTGGCCGCATCCATTTTCTCTTTTAATTTACTGGAACAGTTTAGCCAGAATTCTTGAACTGAGCAGGTACTTTGCATATAAAAAAAACCATTCCCTCAGGTTCCAAACTGAAACCTGCGCAAATAAGCTGTTATTTTCCAATGTGACTCGCAGATGAATGTTCGTACTCAAAATTAACTGTTCTTTCCCGTTTGGCAAATCCATTTTGCCTTTTTTTTTGTCTAAATATCAGCTCAAGAGACATAAGTGCTTGATCTCTTGCCGCAATAAAAATTTTCCAAAAAAAACAAACTTTTTTTGCTTGCGGGAAAAGAAGCCATTCCCCAGAAATTAGATATTTTTTGTGCTTATTTCTTAATTGACTGATTGATAGCGGCAAGGGAGAGTTGTTAACAATTACCATTAAAACATACGTATAAATATTCGCGTAAGTTTGATATATGGTTTTGGCCATGGGCAGGTTTAAAAGGTGGCGTAACCGTCCCGGTTGCGATATCTGTTAGCACGCCCACGCCCGAACGGTCTTTTGGGAACTGCATCCGTGAAGAAATTGTTTTATGTGGGGATTGCAAATGTTCTTGCGGATATATATGGTAAGCGGTTGTCAAAGGAGTCAATGTTGAAATAATCAAGAAGGGCAGTGATGACCAGGAATCAGGGAAAAGGATGCAGAAAGGCAGATGAAGGATCGGGCAACTCCTCTTCGCGTGCGTTTTTGCCGATGACCCGAGCGGAGATGGATTTGCGCGGCTGGTCGGAGCTGGATATTCTGCTGATCAGCGGGGATGCTTATATTGATCATCCTGCCTTTGGGGTTCCGCTGCTGGGACGTCTGCTGGAGAAACAGGGCTGGCGTGTGGGGATTGTGGCACAGCCGCGCTGGGACAACTCTTCGGATATCAGCCGGATGGGGCGCCCGCGCCTGTTTTGCGGGATTTCGGCAGGCAGTCTGGATTCCATGCTGTGTCATTACACGGCTTTTCGGAAGAAGCGTCATGATGATCCGTATACGCCCGGCGGGAAATGCGGTGCGCGTCCGAATCGCGCCTGCATTGTCTACAGCAATCTGGTGCGGTCGGCGTTTCCGGGAATGTTTATCGTACTGGGGGGGATTGAGGCATCATTGCGGCGCCTGGCACACTATGATTTCTGGAGTGACAGTCTGCGCAGGTCGTTACTGCTGGACAGCAAAGCAGACCTGATCATCTACGGCATGGGCGAATATGGCATCAGTGAGCTGACCCGGCGTCTGCAGAATGGCGAAGCGGCAGCTGGGATTGCCGGCACGGTCCGCATCAGCGATCAGGCGGAAGGGGCTTTGCTGTTGCCATCCTATGAGGAGATACTGGAAGACAAGCGGAAGTTGCTCGAGGCAACCCGCCTGATGGAAGCGGCGATGCATGAGGGAACCCGGACTCTGGCGCAAGCGCACGGGCGGAAATTTGTCTATTGTGAGCCTCCGCCCGCGCAGGCGGACAGTGCTCAACTCGATGCCATCTACGAGCTGCCATTTACGCGTCAGGCGCATCCCTCGTACCGGGAGGCGATTCCGGCGCTGGAGATGGTCAAATGGAGTGTTACGGCTGTGCGCGGTTGCGGCGGGGGCTGTTCTTTTTGCTCGCTGGCACTGCACCAGAGCCGGCATCTTTGCTCGAGGTCGCCGGAGTCCCTGCATCAGGAAGTGCAGAAGCTGACCCTGATGCCCGGTTGGAAGGGAATGCTTTCCGATGTCGGCGGGCCGACCGCCAATCTCTGGGGAGCCAGCTGCCGGATTGATGGTAAGAATTGCCACCGGGAGAGTTGCCTTTATCCGGAGTGCTGTCCGCAATTGCAGTTGCGGCAGGGGGAATATCTGGATCTGTTGCGTTCGCTGACGCGTTTGCCCGGAGTTAAGAGGGTTGGCATCGGCAGCGGCATCCGTTTTGATGCAGCGTTGAAAGATCCTCGTTTTCTCGATGGGCTCGTCGGTGAATTTGTCAGCGGGCAGTTAAAACTGGCTCCGGAACACTGTTCGGAGCGAGTTCTGCGGCTGATGCGCAAGACGGATTTTCGCCTGTTTGAGGAATTTGTCGGGCAGTTTTCGGAGTTATGCCGGAAACACGGCAAGGAACAGTATATCATACCTTATGTAATGAGCGCATTTCCGGGTTGCACGATGGAGGACATGCAGGCTTTAACGGCCTGGTTTCGCCGTCGCGGCTGGAAACCGCAACAGGCGCAGTGCTTTATTCCTACGCCAGGAACCATGGCAACGGCTATGTATTACGCCGAATGCGACAGCCGCGGAAACCCGATTTATGTAGCAAAGACCGACCGCGAGCGCGAAGATCAGCATGCCGTACTCTATGGTGATAAGCGCCC
>JAQVUB010000146.1:0-1154 GCA_028699735.1 Lentisphaeria bacterium
GGGATATCCCCGTTCCCGTATTTGTCCGTGTTTAGTCCGTGGCCAGTCCGTGTTTAGTCCGTGTCCAGTCTGTTTCCATTGCAAAAAAAAATCTTTCTCAAAAAAAGAGAATTGAGGCGATAGTAGTACGAAAAAAAATTCATGGAAGTGGCGTTGGCTGCTTTCTTTATGTCGTGTTTTCCATGAATTTTTTTTCGTGTGGTTTTGTGTTCTTCGTTGTTAAAAAATTGAAGAACAATAATCTGGGAAATTCATATGGCAGCATGTCTTGAAATAGAGAAACCTCTGTTGGAGTTGGAGGAGAAGTACGCCGTTCTTTCACGTACTGGGCAGCAGCGCGATGCGGACATGGATTCCGGCATTTTGCTGATGCAGGAAAAGCTGACGCAGCTCAAGGAACTGTTTTTTCATCAGCTCAGCCCGCATGAAAAAGTGCAGATGGCACGGCATCCGCAACGCCCCTATCCGCCGGATTATGTCCGCCTCATTTTCAGCAATTTTCTGGAATTGCATGGGGATCGCCGTTTTGCCGATGATCAGGCCATTTTTGGCGGTTTTGCTTTTTTCGATCAGCAGCCGGTGATGTTGATTGCCACCCGCAAAGGCCGTGACTTGAAAACGAATATGGAGACGAATTTTGGCTGTGCGCATCCGGAGGGGTATCGCAAGGCAATGCGTCTGATGAAATTAGCGGACAAGGTAAAATGCCCGGTGATTACTCTCGTCGACACCCCCGGAGCCTACCCCGGCATTGCCGCGGAAGAACGTCATATTGGTGAGGCCATCGCCTGCAATTTGCGGGACATGTTCCGCCTGTCGGTACCGGTGATCAGTGTCATCACCGGGGAGGGCGGCAGTGGTGGTGCACTTGGTATCAGCGTCGCCAATCGTGTTCTGATCATGGCCAATGCTTATTATTCGGTGATCACACCCGAAGGCTGCGCCGCCATCCTCTGGCGCAGTGCTGAAGCTATTCCAAAAGCCGCGGAAGCACTGAAACTGACCAGTGATGACCTGAAACGGCTCGGCATCGCCGATGAGGTGGTCTGCGAACCCCTCGGCGGGGCACACCGGGATTACCCTGCAGCAGCTGAATTACTGGCAAATGCTTTGCGACGACATCTGCAGGATCTGCGCAAAATGTCTCCGGAACA
>JAQVUB010000146.1:1254-6650 GCA_028699735.1 Lentisphaeria bacterium
TGCCTTGACCATGCGTCCGCGCCTCTTTCAAAGGCTCGGCTTCAAAGTGGTCGACAAGGAGCTCTTTCCGCAGAAGGTGTGGTCGGATTGCAGCAAATGTCCCAAACGCGACTGCTGCGATGAAGTCGCGGTCAGTCTTGACCTCAATGATCAGGGCTAAGGCGTGAAGCTTTTTTTACAACGAAAAGACACGAAAAGACACGAAAAGACACGAAAAAATCTCATGGCATTCGTAAAGACAAGGGAAGTTGACGATGACCGCGACCTTTGATTTTCATTTGCATACTTGCTGGAGTTATGATGCTATCACCCCGGTCGAGAGGTATTTCCAGCTCGCCCGGGAACGCGCTGTGAAATACATCGCGATTACCGAACATCACCAGATGGACTCTTTTGCGGAAGTGCAGGATGCAGCCCGGAAATATCCGGATATTTCCTGCATTCCGGGGGCGGAATTGACGGTACATTCCCCATTGGGTACGTTTGACATGGTCTGTTTGGGGTTGCCAACTGTGCCGACACCGGAATTGCAGAGGGTATTTGACGCATATCACCAGTGGCAGCGCGATGTTGGTGATGGGTTTTCCGACAGCCTGACTGCCGCCGGTTACCCTTACACGCGCGAAGACCGTCTGGCACTGCTGCGACGTTACCGCCCGGAAAAGACCATTCAAGTCCAAGGTATAACTCACGTGCAGAACCAAGTGCAATTGGATTATCTGATGAAAGAAAAAAAGTATTTTCCAAATATGGAAGCTTTCAATGCAGTGCGCAGTTCCTTTGTTTTGCCGCATTATCCCGAATATTCAACCGTTCTGCCGGCGGTGAAGCGGGCCGGTGGCTTGGTTTTTATTGCTCACCCGATCCATTATTTTGAGCAGTCCAATGTTGCCCGCATGGATGCATTGCGGGAGCTGTTGCAGTTTGACGGTATTGAATGCGCCCACGACATGGTTCCGCCGAAGTTGACCATATTCTACCACGAATACTGCATAAAGCACCATTTACTGTCAACGGCCGGATCGGATTGCCATTCTTTTGAGGGGGCTTTGTATCGCTTTGGTGCCGGCCATGACTTTGGCCGCCATATCGGAGCCGATGTCTGGCGTGATGCTATTCTCGAACGGGTAAGCCCCTTGCGTGTCCAATGAGCAGGGACAGGGAAGACCACAGGTGCAAACTTAACTGCCTGTTCTCTCGGACAGATCGGTCCGATTTGTCCGAGAAGAGGTGATGATCATTGTGCATGGGGGGGGAAGGGGCCGATGAGTCCATTCCTCCTCATTCCTGTATAAGCAGGTCTGCGGTGACATATTTGGCCTGGAAGCGGTAGGTTTTCGAGCCGGCTTTTGTAGTCAGGCCATGGACGGAGCGGAAATTGCCGGCGAGTTCGAGGGTAGCCTCCGCGGCTCCGGGTCCGTTGCTGACGACGAGTACTTTCATTTTATTGCCGGCCATAAACGCTCTTGCCAGCACTTCCGGTGCGCCATTGCCGGCGTTATTTTGCTCGATTGGCACGGGCGGTGCTTCTTCCAGGCTGAGAATCCATTCGGACAGTTCGCCGAGTTCCTTGGCGATGGTTTGGATATTGCTCCAGAGCTGTTTTCCGTCTGCCTCGTCAATATCAATCAATCCCAGTATGGATGGGTAGGAATAAAACATGAATCCCTTGCAGTTGAAAATCAGGGCGGCATAACACATGGCGCGCAATTCCTGAATTTGCGGAGAGCGAGCCCCCTTGTCGCGGTCACGGGTCCACTGCATGGCCTGTGCAGTGAACCAGTGCGGTACGCCCAGTGCGCCGGCATAACGCAGGTCGTAATAGTCGATCGTCTGCTTCTCCAGAGGCACCGTGCGAACAGGATAGTAATCATAGGAGAGGATATCTCCGGTTTTGCAGCAGGGCGCAAAAAAATTGGAATTATTGGTGAGGGTGACGGTTGGATGCCAGAGGTCGATTTTGCTGATCCGTTCACGCAGCGCACGCACTGCTGGATATTCCTCCAGCGAATTTTCATCGGAGACATAGTAAGCCAGCATGGCGGGGTGATCTTTGACCAGATTGACGACATGTTCAGTTACCTGATTTAGCCCGCGGACTTCATCAAACTCTTCCCGGTTTCCGTGCGGTTTGATCATATGCTGATAAAACAGGGAAAAAATCATTTTTAAGCCATGCTTTTCCATTTGATCGAGGCTGGAGAGGATATCCTCTGCCTGGGTGGTTTTTTTGCCGTCGATATGGAGATATTTGATCGGGTGATAGTACATCAGGCTGTTGAATCCGCCCGCTTTCCATTCTTTGAGGTGTTCGACGCTTGGCGGGCGGGAGAAACCGCTGAAGATGGCAATCGGGAAAAAGGGTTTTCCGTCGACGATGGTTCGTCCATACTGGTCAATGGCAGCGGCTCCCTTTGGGGGAGTGGCATTGCTGCGGGTCAGAATATAAGTTTCTCTGGCGATGATTTCCTTTTCTTTCAGATCAAGAAATTCGAGCGACAGTTCCGTGCGGCCTTCCGGAAGATCCGGGAAAATGCATTCATAGGTTGAATTTTGCGAGCGGGCCATCTTTTCTTCTGTGCCGATTTTGAAAAGCAGTGCCAGGTTTTCCGGGGGGCGTGGTTTCCCTTCCTGCTGGACGAACATGCGGATCCGTCCATTCCCGTCGATACGCAGGGAGCTGTTGAGCGGATAGATGTGCGCGGCGGTACGGCCAAGCACGCGGATTTCAATTTCGTCGATCAGAAAGCGTCCGAGCACTCCTCCTCGCAAATAGATATCGCAGGTGGCGAAAGTGCCTGGGTTTGGCGGCAGCATGATGGGGAAGCTTGCCCGATCCCATTGCCCCGGAGGCAGTTCACGGTGTTTGGCGCCGCTTCCGGTGGATGTAACCCAGTTGTAATTGTCCTGCCAATACTGGATGCCGAGTCCGGAGATTGTATCCTGAAAAACTCCGGTATTTCGTGTTTGTGAAAAATCCGCATTTTCGCTGCGGAAAAGGAAGGAACATTCGTAGTTCAGGCCAGGTTCCATCTTGAAGCGCTTGGAGAGAATATAGTAGGGATCACCAGGTTTCCGTTCATAGGAAAGGGCACTGGTGCCATTGACGCCGGCTCCGCGAAGCACCTGAATCCCAGTGGCTTCCTGCAGCGGCACCGGGTTACGGAAGTCATTGTCTTTCATCAGCTGCCAGCCGGACAGCGGATTGTCAAAGGATTCCGTAAAAACAATAGGGTCGCCCAATTCGGCAGACAGATCACGAAAGCCACTCCGGTCGAGGACTGCAGCACTTACGTTTGCGGCCAAACCGAGGCTCAGCAGGAAGGGGAATGAAAAGAAAGATCGTTTCAGCATGGTTACTCCTTTGAATTCGGTTCGTCGAGGATATCGGCGCAGACATTCATTCCTTTAAAAATATAGGTTCCAGGGGCGTTTTGCCGGGTGAGCCCATGTCTTGACTGCAGGCCATCAGGGAGTTGCAGGGTAGCGGAAACCGGGCCGGGTCCGTTGCTGACAACCAGGACGCGGATTTTGCCATTGGCCTTGAAAGCCCGAGCCACTACCTCAGTTTGCCCAGCTTCGGGAGTCTGAGAGACAATCTTTACCGCTGGTGCCTTTTCCAGACTCAACACCCAGTCCGAAAGGCTGTTCAGTTCTTTTGCAATGCTGCAGACATTCTCCCACAGCTTTTTCCCTTCGCCGGGGCTGATATCCATCAATTCCAGTATGGATGGATACGAATAGAACATGAATCCCTTGCTGTTATAAATCACAGCGGCGTAACACATTGCGCGCAGTTCCGCAAGTTCCGGGGAACGCGCTCCCTTGTCGCGGTCACGGGTCCACTGCATGGCCTGTGCAGTGAACCAGTGCGGAATGTGAACGTCGGTGCTGCGGCGAAAACCCTTGTAGTCGAAAGTCTGCCGGTCAAGCGGGCTGGTGCGAACCGGATAATAATCCCAGGAGAGGATGTCACCGGTTTTCGCACAGGGCTCAAATAAATTTTCGACACAGGTCAGGGTGACAGTCGGATGCCAGGGATCAATCCGGCTGATCCGTTCGCGCAGTGCGCGCACTGCAGGATATTCATCGAGGGCATTTTCATCGGAGACATAATATGCCAGCATGGCCGGATGGTCTTTGACCAGATTGACGACATGTTCAGTGACCTGATCCAGCCCGCGGACATCGTCAAACTCCTTGCGGTTCCCGTACGGTTTGATCATGTGCTGATAAAACAGAGAAAAAATCATTTTCAGGCCATGCTTTTCCATTTGATCGAGGCTGGAAAGGATATCTTCGGCCTGGGTCGCTTTTTTTCCGTCGATATACAGATACTTGATGGGGTGATAGTACATCAGGCTGTTGAATCCGCCTGCTTTCCATTCTTTGAGATGTCCGACGCTTGGGGGGCGGGAGAATCCGCTGAAGATGGCAATCGGGAAAAAGGGTTTTCCGTCGACGATCGTGCGTCCATGCTGGTCAATGGTCACGGCGCCCTGTTGCGCTTGCTGTTCAGGTACAGTCATCGGATACTGATCTGTAGATAAAATTTCTTTGCGGGCGGTATCGAGCAATTGGGTTTGCAGCTGGTATTCCCCCGGAGCCAGTGATCCGAAATCTGCAGTAAAGACACCGTTGATGCTTGGTGCAAAGCGTTGCAGGCCATTGATGTTCATCAGCATGGCCAGATCCGCATCGGGTCGTTTCTGACCCAGTTGAGAAGCCCCCATGCGGATTTCAGCACGCTTGGCATTGACCAACAGCCCGGAATTGAGGGGATATACGGAAGCACCCGAGCGGCTGACCGCCTGAATGGTCAGGTCATCCAGCCAGACCTTGGCCCGGATTCCTTTGCGCAGATAGAGGTCGATGGTGGCGATTGGGTCACAGTCATTGGGCAGGGACAGCACATGAGAAAGCTCCTGCCATTCTCCAGGCGGCAGGTCTTTGTGCCGGCTCTGGCTGGCACTGATGGCCGTCCATTTACCATCTTTGCGGTAGATAACATTGACCATGGACAAGTTATTGCGCATGCTGCCCTGGTTGATTTCATCCGGAGCATAATACTCTTCGCTGCGCAGCCTGAAACGGCACTGATATTCGACGCCATGTTCGAGGCGAACCCGACCGCGCATGATCACCAGCCGGTCATCTTCATGCAGGCGCTCGTGGAAAAGGGCACCGGTACCGTTGTAACCCTCGCCAGGTACCTGACGGAAGGTGGCGGGCACTTCAAACCAGATGCCCGGATCGAAAGGCTGATCAAAAGAATCATGGAATATAATCGTTGATTCGAGACTCTTGCTTAAGTCTCGGAAATTGGCCAGATCCGGCGGCTCCTCCGCAAACAGTTTGCCGCAGAAAAGAACACTCAGAACCAGGATGATTGCCGG
>JAQVUB010000147.1 GCA_028699735.1 Lentisphaeria bacterium
GCGACTCCGCCGGGTTCGGTGAAAAGTGCCAGGAAACGGCTTTCCGGCAGGGGGCGTTCCGCTTCTCCGGGCATGCGTGGCCGGTAGAATTCAACGACAAAACTGAGGAGCAGTTCCGCTGCCAGAATCAGGATCACCACCATGCCGATTCGTGCCATCGTGAGGTCAATGGTCAGCAGTGCTTTCTGAAAATATTCAAGAAACAGAGCAATGCCGCTGAGCAGATAGAGAAAACCCGTCAAAAACATCCAGGCGCCTGAAGGACGCAGCCAGCGACAGCCCGCATTCCGGCTGGCACCCACAAAAAAGCTTCCGGCAATCAAGGTGCCAATACAGCAGCATACCGCTAGAATTGCCAGCGGCAAGGGGCGGGGTGCCACGGCAAAAGCCTCCATACGACCCCAGCGAATCCAGATGGACAGCCCAATAAACAGCATGATCGCGCCAAGTGCTACTGTGAAGAACGGTACAAAGTATTTCACAAACTGGGTATTCGCTCTGGCAGCCATACGAACCGCTTCGTCAGCATCATCGAATAATTCGTTATTGCCATGCGTGCGCTGATACTCCCGTGCAGCATGTTCTTCGGCGGCCTGACGCAGGGAAAAATGGGTTCTTGCCAGAGCCATCACCCCCAGCAGTACGGTTGTCCAGGCGGCTATCACCCCCGGAACCATTGCCGAACAGTTCGCCAAATTCAAAATATAGGTACCAATAAAACTGAGCAGCAAACCGATAATAATAATTGCCCAGCTCAAATTTCTCGGGCGGCTACTGACATCGTTCATGCGGGGCGACCTCCACCTTGATTAGCAGGTTTTTGCATCACTTTTACGAAAACGGACTGCATAGAAACAATCCCGTAATATAGTATCGGTCAGACAAAACGCAAGACCGAAAATCGCTCAACACACTTTTTGGAAGTACTTTTTTTAACAACGAAAAGCACAAAAAAACTCAAAAATTTATGGAAGCGGCTTTGACTGCCCCCTGCCCCCTTTTTTATGCAAATTCTTTCTGAAAATTCTCCAGACTTTTTCTTGACGACAATCCATCTGCTTAGTTCTGGCTCTGTTGTCATTTTTCCAACCGAGACCGTTTATGGGCTGGGCACCCTGTGGAGCAATACTTCCGGTCGCCAGCGGATTTATGAATTGAAATGCCGTCCATCGGACAAACGTCTGCAGATGCTGGCCGCTTCACTCGAGCAGGCTGCCGCTGCCGGCGTACTGGTCAGCAATTCGCTGCGCAAAATTGCCGATGCTTTCTGGCCCGGGCCGCTGACGGTGGTGGTTCCCTCTGCAGACGGTACCAGCATCGGCTTGCGAATTCCGGCACATGCTTTTCTACTGCGTTTACTGCAGGAACTCGGTGAACCCATGGCCGCCACCAGCGCCAACCTCTCCGGGCAAGCGCCTGCTTCAACGGTAAAGGAGGCTCTGCGGTCGCTCAATGGTCAGCCCGACTTGGTCATTGATGGCGGACTGGTCAGCACCACCGATGGCAGCGCATCTACCGTAGTCTCATTGCTCGATAAGCACCTGCAAATTTTGCGTGAGGGGCCCATTACGCTTGCCCAGCTGGAAGCCTGCCTGCTGTAACTTTCAGGGTGCCGCCGCGGAAACTTTAGCCATCCGCTCGATCCGCCCGGTAATTTCATTTTCATAATATGCCAGCAGGGGAATAATCAGCAGGAACAGAATGGGACCGACAATAAAGAGGCTGACCACTCCCATATAACAGGCCAGTACACCGGCCATCGAATGCGCAAGGATGCAGCCAAAAGAGCGAAAAGTAGCCGCCAGTCCGAACATAAGCCCCTTGCGCTCCGGCAAAGTTGTTTTCGACAGCCAGGCATTCCAGACCGGTTCGAGACCTGCCGAAAAGAAGGTCATCAGAAAACGCAAGGGCATCAGGCATAGAATCGGCACAGTCACACTGACACCCAGAAATTGCATCCGCGACAGGGAGAGCAAGGGAGCGGTCACCAGCATCAGGGCCATGAAAACCGCAGAACCAACCAGGGCTATTCTGGCCACTTTGGAAGGATATTTATCCACCCAATGTCCAAGGATCACCCCCGAAATCATCGCTCCAATACTGCCCATGCCCAGCACCCAGCTGGTCAGACGAGCGGTATTGGGCGCATCCGGACCACCATTGAGATATTCGACAAACAAGGGAAACTGGGAATTATCCAGATATCGCGCCAGCGTCGAAAAAATATACAGAACAAACAAAGGCATTGCCGGCTGCAAAAAACGACGCCATTCATGCCAGTTAAGGTGAAAGCCGTGAAAAACCGTCTGCCCCCTTTTCACCAGCGGACGAACAAATTTTTCCCTGGCAAAAATCAGTACCAGGATCCCCGACATACCCAGCATCATGCCGGACAAATAAAAGGAATTGCGGAAGCCAAACATCTCCGCCAGAAGTCCACCTATGAACAGGCCGGCCATATCACCGGAAAAGACTGAGGTGCTCAGAAAACCCAGCGCAAAACCCTGACGGTGATTGGGTGTACCGCTAGCCACCAATGTCATCGATGCAGAAACGGTTCCGGTAAACATCCCCTGAATGGCGCGCAAGACCAGAAACCAGAAGGCATTAGGCGAAAGTCCCATCAAAGCAACGATCACGGCTCCGCCGAAATTCGCACGCAACACCATATTTTTGCGCCCATAGCGGTCGGCCAGCACGCCCCAAAGTGGTGCCATCACTGCAAAAGTTACATTGGATAAGGCTGCAGCAAGAGCAGCATACGCGCGCACATGCCCCTCATCTCCGACCCCAAGTTCCCGCAGATAAAACGGCGCAAAAGGCAGCGAGATGGAAAAACCCACCATCGACAGAAATTGCGAAACCCACATGATCAGCAGATTCCGCTTCCAATAATTTTTATCGTCAACTGCCATGAAGCAGACCGTGTTCAAAAAGGCAAAAAAAAATAGCGGCCTTCCCGGAAGGCCGCCCTGATCAGCAGTTCGGATTCCGCGCTTTTCTTCAGAAGAAAAGATTGGCCTTCAGGCCGCCCCAGAAGTTCTGACGGCTGTTGAAACGTCCGTAGTCATCATCCTTGCGAGTCCAGTCGCGGACACGTCCATCCAGGCCGTAGGAGGCATTCACATAAGGCGTGATAACAAAACAGTCACAGACATTGATATTCAGCGCGGCACCGAGCACAGCAAAGCTGAAGCCATTTCCAGCGCTGTCGAGCCAGTTGCGCATGTAGGCCGCATCACCCCAGTAGATATCGCCATTAAGCACCAGTTCAAACATGCCATCGTCGTCAAGCACAAGCGTATAGGCACCGCCCAAACAGATCCAGGTCTCTTCCAGTTCATAGTCATAGGACGCCGTCACTTTCGTCGAAACACATTGACTTTCCGTCTTGTACAGTTCATCCAGAGAAACCGACAGCTGCAAATCCGCCGAATTGCTTTCAGTCATGGTAGGATAATGGAAATAGGTCCAGGTAAAATCCACGGTCAGCGGGCCAAGGCCAGCGGCATCATCAAAGGTGTAATAATACCCGGCATAATAATTCAGTTCTTCAAAACGCCATTTGCGTTCACTGTCATAAAATTCATCCTCCTCGGCAACATAGCCATTCCGGGACTGAAAATGGGTCAAATTATAGACGCCCCATGCTCCGACATAAAAGCCTTGGAATTCCAGACAGAGATCGCCCAGCATAACGGCCTCGTTGTTAAAAATGATTCCATTGTAGGCATATTTGCTCGACCAGTCCAGTTCCAGGCTGAGTGACGGACGACTGTTTTCATCCTCCGGCATGACCGGGGTCTCTGCATTCTGCCCATAAAGCAGAGCACTTAAAGACAGAACCAAAGCGACAGCCATTCTCCTGAAAAACATTTTCATTTCATCTCTCCTTGACTTGTGTGACAAATGAATAAACAATAAGCTTTGCCTCGGCTGATGACTTAAATAATCATCAACGAAAATCAATGTAGCCCCTTTCCCAGAAAATTCCAGCCGGAAACTTCTTTTTTAACAACGCAAAACACGAACTGACGAAATAAATTTATGGGAAGAATGTTTGACTGCGAGAATGCATCGTCCCTCTCATAGATTTTTTCGGGTCATTTTGTGTCTTTTCGTTGTTAAAATTGGATATTGGGATTGATCGTTTATTGTATCAGGCAGGCAGCTTGCAACGGCAGGTTGCAGCGGAATAATAGCGGAAACCATCAGGAGTCGATGATGTCAGATGCCTTGCTTTCAGGGAGCCCTTTCTCTGGCGAGAATGCGTTGGAGAATGCCAGAGAATGTGGGATTGAGCGTTTCCAGTTTACCGCGTCGGACGGCGGGATGTTACCCTGTTGCCGATATGTTTCCGGTACCCAGTTCCACGGCAAATATTCGCTGCTGATGTTTTTGCATGGTGCTGGATCGCTTGGCAATGACAATCTGGCGCAAGTGCGCATTCCAGGCCCTCCCCTGCTCCGCTTTGTACAAAAACATCAGCTCAAAACGGTTCTGCTCTTTCCACAGTGCGAAAAGGGCTTTCAATGGGTTGATGTCCCCTGGGGTGACAAAAGCCACACCATGCCGGCAAAACCCTCCATCTTCATGCAAAGAGCCCTGGAACTTCTGGATGAGCAAATCGCCCACTTTCAGCCGGATCCGGCACGTGTCTATGCGGCAGGCGTCTCGATGGGAGGCTACGGCGCCTGGGATCTGGTCTGCCGCCGCCCGCACACTTTCGCCGGCGTCCTGGTGCTGTGCGGCGGCGCCGATATCAACCAGGCTCCCAAACTGAAACAACTTCCCGCTTATCTGATGCACGGCGATCAGGATCCTGCAGTACCAGTCACCCGTTCCAGAGATATGGTTGAGGCTCTTCGGCAGACCGGGAACTGCCAGGTGACGTATATTGAACTGCCCGGCTGCGCCCACAATGTCTGGGATCCTTGCTTTGCTGATGAAAATGCCCTTGCCTGGCTCTTTTCACAAATCAAAAACCAATCCACCCCATGAACAAAGGAAAAAAGTATGACTGCAATCACTCGAATAAGTGCACTGGAAGTTCTCGATTCTCGCGGAAACCCGACGGTCGAAGCCGATCTCGAACTCTCAGACGGCAGCAAGGGTAGAGCCATTGTTCCATCCGGTGCCTCCACTGGAGAACATGAAGCCCTGGAACTTCGAGACAACGACCCGAAACGCTATTGCGGAAAAGGGGTTCTGAAAGCGGTTTCTGCAATTCATGAGACGATTGCGCCGGCTCTTCTAGGCAAGAACGTTTTTGACCAGGCCGGAATGGATCATCTGCTCATCAGCCTCGATGGCACAGCCGACAAGAGCCGTCTGGGAGCCAATGCGCTTCTGGCGGTTTCCCTGGCCTGTGCCGATGCCGCAGCAAAAGCATCTGGGCAGCCTCTGTACCGCTATCTTGGCGGAGTCAACGCACGGCGTCTGCCAGTACCGATGATGAATGTCATCAATGGGGGTGCACATTCTTCGGCACCGCTAGCTTTTCAGGAATTCATGATACGACCGCTTGGTGCACCCTCCTTCCGCGAAGCTTTGCGCATCGGAGCCGAAATCTTTCAAAGCCTGAAAAAAGTACTCAAAGACCGTGGCTGCAGCACAGCCGTTGGTGATGAAGGAGGCTTTGCCCCCCCGCTGAAATCGGTGGAAGACGCCCTTGACACCCTGCTTGCTGCCATCGAAAAGGCCGGTTACAAAGCGGGCAGGGAAATTACCCTGGCTCTCGATTGCGCAGCATCGGAATTTTTCAAAGATGGCTTTTATGACAGCCGGATCTTTGAAGGGAAACAAGGCAAACGCCGCGACAGCGCCGAACAGATCGACTATCTTGCCAGCCTGCTGCGCCAATATCCGATTGATTCGATCGAAGACGGCATGGCTGAAAATGACTGGGAGGGCTGGAAGGAACTGACCCGGAAACTCGGTAAAAAATGCCAGCTGGTCGGGGATGACCTCTTCGTCACCAACCCCCTCTTTCTGGGCAAAGGGATTTCCAGCGCTTGCGGCAACGCCATTCTGATCAAACTCAATCAGATCGGTACCCTGACCGAAACGCTCGATGTCATCCAAATGGCTCACAAAGCCGGCTACAAGAATGTGATCAGCCATCGTTCCGGCGAAAGCGAAGACTGCTTTATCGCTTCCCTCGCGGTCGCCTCCGAAGCCGGTCAGATCAAATGCGGTTCCCTCAGCCGCAGTGAACGCACCGCAAAATACAATGAACTGCTGCGGATCGAACAAAACCTGGGCGCCAATGCCATCTATGGCTGAATTAAGGTGCCGTTTTTTTTTACCACGAAAGGCACGAAATACCTTGGGGTGGACTGGCGTCCACAGCCCATAGTTATCAACTGTCAGCCGTCAGCCTGTCCATCAAAGTCAATCGTCCATCGTCCACGTCCATAAGGTCCATCAGGTCCATAGGGTCCATCAGGTCCCTCGTCTATCGTCAATCGTCCCTCGTCTATCGTCAATCGTCCAAAAACCTTCTTCGAAAAACAAGATTTTTTGGAAGTTAATCCACAAGCCATTGGCAGACAAGTTCTTGTCCGACCGATCTGACCGATCCGACCGATCCGACCGATCATGGATGGGATCGAAAACCTCCCCAACAACTTACCATTTAC
>JAQVUB010000148.1 GCA_028699735.1 Lentisphaeria bacterium
AAAAATATTGCTGGCGAATTCGGTGAATTCGCCAGCATCTTCCAGGTAAACGCCTGAGTCTGCTTTTTACCACGAAAAACACAAAAAAACACAAAATTTTCGTGTTTTTTCGTGTATTTCGTGGTAAAAAAATCAGCGTCGTTTTTCGCTTTTTTTGACGACGATGACGGGGCATTCGGCGAGGTCCATGATCAGCTGTCGTTCGATTGAGGAGCTGTCTTTCTGTTTGATTTCATGTTTCCATCCGCCGATAATGATCAGATCGACTTCGAGCTCCCGTGCCAGTTTGAGGATGACCTGGTGAAAACGTCCCTGGCAGATATGGGTTTTGATGTCCAGATCATATTTCCGCCCGAGTTCCTGGACAGCGGTCAGGTATCGTCTACCCTTCTGCTCGAGATCCTGTTCGAGTTCCATGCGTTCTTCGCTGACAAAAATCCGCATTTGCTGCAGATAATCGAGGGTGGCGGTATCGACGACAAAGGCGGCGCAGAGTTCGCAGCTTGTCTGCCGGGCAAAATGGACAGCGAATTCCGTGGCATCGAGAGCCGGTTGCGATCCATCCACCACCAGCAGGGCTTTTTGAATAAAAACAAAATCCGGTGATGGGGGCGTGGCTGGTGCAAGGTTTTCGCTGCCGTTTGTCTTTTTATTAAAGAACATGTTGCTTACCCTGTTTGCTAGTGAAAAGATTGCTTACCAGTAGTACATCAGATCATGCAGTTGCAGTGGCATTTTTTCCACAACGAAAGACACTAACGACTCGAAAAAATTTCATGGGATAAACAACGCATGAGCGCAGTCAAAGCCATTTCCCATGAAATTTTTTCGAGTCGTTTTGTGTTTTTCGTTGTTCAAAAAGAATTCCATCGTTACCCGTCTCACTGATATATTACAGAGTCGGATTCCTGGGTCTGTTTTTCAAGATTTTTTTTGACCATTTTGAGGGAGAAGAAGGCATCCAGGTCTTTGCCTTCGAGGACTTCTCCGATAAAATGCAAGGTTTCCTTGAAATTGGGGATGAACAGGTGTTCCAGTGCATTTACGCGTCGCTGGGCTTTTTTCAACTCTCTGGCAAGCAATATAATCGTATTTTCCAGTTCGGCCACTTGCCCGATAATTTCCAGCAGCAGCAAAAAGTCGCGCATGGTCTGATCGACGAGGGAATCGGTGCCTACGAAGCCGTATTGGGCATGAAGCTGTCCATGTCGCACCTGGATCAGGGGCGTGCGTACGCCGGCAGTGATTTTCTGGTCAGTTTTCACCTGATGTTCGTAACGGATGCCACTGGCGATATTGCGCATGTGCGCATATCCATTCTGTGCGACAGCCCGGCGCAGAGTCGCATAGGCGGCACGGCGCCGTTTTTCCAGTTCGCTCTGGATTTGTTTGACTTGATTGAGCAGGCGCATCAACTCCATCACCAGGATTTCCCGCTTCTGTTCGAGCAGCGTAAACCCTTCCGTGGCCATCGCCAAATCCCGTTTCAGATTCAGCTGATTGCTTTTGGTTGGAGCGATGTTCAGACGGCTCATCAGACTTTCTCCTGAACGGAATTGACTGCAACCGGCTTGTCAAAATGTTGCACCAGTTCCTGTTCACTGACCCGCAGCAATTCAGAGCGCGGCAGGATGCGCAATGCATCCCAGCCCAGCTCGAGACTCTGCTCAATCGAACGGTTCTCAAATTCCCCCTGGGAGACGACGTTGTGTTCGAAGACTTCACCGAATTTTATGTACAACTTATCCGCCGGGCTGAGTTCCTCTTCCCCGATAACAGAAGCCAGCGAACGGATATCCTTGACTTTCGAGTAAGCGGCAAACAGCTGTGAAGCCAGGTGCGGGTGATCGTCTCGCGTACGCCCTTTGCCGATACCGTCTTTCATCAGACGGGACAGCGAGGGCAGCCCGGCCACCGGCGGATAGATGCCACGCTGGAACATTTCGCGGTCGAGCACGATCTGGCCTTCGGTGATATATCCGGTCAAATCCGGCACCGGGTGTGAGATATCGTCACTGGGCATGGTCAGAATCGGCATCTGGGTGATGCTGCCGCCACCGCCATGCAGGCGTCCGGCCCGTTCATAGAGAGAGGCCAGATCGCTGTAGAGATAGCCCGGATAGCCTTTCCGGCTGGGAATTTCGCCTCGGGCAGTGGCGATTTCGCGCAGGGATTCGCAGTAGTTGGTCATGTCAGTGATGATCACCAGAACATGCATATTTTCCTCAAAAGCAAGGTACTCAGCGAGGGTCAACGCGGCTCGCGGAGTAATCAGGCGTTCTGCTGAGGGATCATCCGCCAGGCTCAGAAACATGGCCACGTTATTCAGTACACCGCTTTGTTCAAATGAATCAATGAAATATCGAGCAACGTCATATTTGACGCCCATGGCGGCAAAAACAATGGCAAATTCAACATTTTCATTGAGCAGTTTCGCCTGACGGGCAATCTGCGCGGCAATCCGGTTGTGCGGAAGTCCATTTCCGGAGAAGATCGGCAGTTTTTGTCCGCGCACGAGAGTATTCATGATATCAATCGAGGAGATGCCGGTCTGGATGAAATCCCTTGGATATTCGCGCGAGTAAGGGTTAATCGGGCTGCCATTGACGTCACGGCGTTCCGCGCTGAGCGGCAGGGGCAGACCATCTTTCGGGCGTCCCAAACCATCAAAGACCCGCCCCAGCATCTCTTTGCTGACCGGAATTTCCATTGAAGTTCCCAGGAAGCGGGTACGGGTTTCGGCTTTGGAGAGCGAATCGCTGCCGCCGAATACCTGCACCACGGCGCTGGAGCTGCTGACATCCAGTACCTGCCCCAGGCGCAATTCACCGGACGGAGTGCGGATTTCCACCAGTTCGTCAAAAGAGACATTGCGGATGCCGTCAACAAACAGCAAGGGGCCGTCAATATTGCGAACGCCCCGATATTGAAGTCCGGGCATTTTCATGATTTCAACTTCCTTTCCAGGGCATCGAGCTGACGCAACAGCATTTGTTCCAATGAGGTCATGGCCGCGCTGTCCGTATTGTCGATTTCGCTCTTCATGCGGTTGAGCTTGTCCAGCGCAGGCACTTCACGCAAGTCTGCCAGCGAGCCTCCGGCTTTGATGATATTCTGGGCACGCCGGCTGAAAGCCACCAGCAAACGCAGCATCCAGAGCTGTTTGGCCGGCGAACAATACATGTCGATTTCATCAAACGAATTCTGTTGCAGAAAGGCGTTTTTAATGATTTCCGCGATCATCAGGGTGAGTCGCTGCTGTTCCGGAAGGGCATCCGGCCCGACCAGTTTGGCGATGCGTTGCAGATTGACTTCCTCCTGCAGGATATCCATCAGAAAATCGCGATGATTCTGCCAATCGCGATCCTGCCTTTTCCACCAGTTTGAGGTTTCAGGCAGGTATTCGCTGTAGCTGTTGCGCCAGCTGATCGCCGGATAGTGCCGGGCATTGGCCAAATCCCGGTCCAGTGCCCAGAAACAGCGGATGAAACGGCTCGTGTGCTGAGTAACCGGCTCAGAAAAATCGCCGCCGGGGGGGGAGACGGCTCCGATGACCGAGACGGAACCCTCATCGCCGGCGAGGGTTTCGACTCGACCAGAGCGTTCATAGAAGCTTGCCAGTCTTGCCGGAAGGTATGCCGGGAATCCCTCGTCGGCGGGCATTTCCTCGAGGCGTCCGGAGAGTTCACGCAGTGCTTCGGCCCAGCGTGAAGTCGAATCAGCCATGACGGCGACCGCGTATCCCATATCGCGGAAATATTCCGCGAGGGTAATGCCGGTATAGATGCTGACCTCGCGCGCCGCCACCGGCATATTCGAGGTATTGGCGATGAGGATCGTGCGTTCCATCAGGGAACGTCCCGAACGCGGATCAATCAGTTCCGGAAATTCGCGCAGGACTTCGGTCATTTCATTGCCGCGTTCTCCGCATCCGATATAAATGATGATCTGTGCCTCGGCCCATTTGGCCAGAGCCTGCTGGGTCATCGTTTTGCCGGTGCCAAAGCCGCCGGGAATCGCTGCTGCACCGCCTTTGGCAATCGGAAAAAACGTATCAATGACCCGCAGGCCTGTCAGCAGGGGTTGCGTCAGAGGGAGGCGTTGCCGCACCGGGCGCGGTTTGCGAACCGGCCAATACTGGAAAAGGCTGAGAGCACGTTCCGTTCCATCCTCCAGCCGCACTTTGCAGACTTCGGTTTCGCCACTGTAATCGCCCTCGGGCAGCATGCTGATCAGGCTGCCTTTGACATCCGGAGGAACCATGATCTTGTGCAGAACGCTCAGCGTCTCCTGCACTTCGCCATAGACGCTGCCGCCTTCGACAGCAGCCCCCGCTTCGAGCAACGGCTTGAAATGCCATTTTTTTTCGATATCGAGCGGTTCGGCTTTTTCACCGCGCCGGATCATCGCCCCGGAGCGTGCAGCAATCTGTTGCAACGGACGTTGAATTCCGTCATAAATGGTGCCCAGCAGGCCGGGACCCAGGCGCACGGAAAGGGGTCGTCCCGTACAGTAGACCGGTTCGCCAGGCAACAGCCCCGTGGTGTTTTCGTAAACCTGAATGGTGGCGATTTCATTACGAATACGGATCACTTCGCCAATTAGACGCAGATTCCCGACTTCAACGACTTCCAGCATCCCGGCAGAAGCCATCTGACGGGCCTCGATAATCGGTCCGTTGACTCTGCTGATGATACCGGTTTTTATGACTTCAGATTCTTGCATTGCTGATCGAACTTCCTTGAAGGGACACGGACGGGACACGGACACTGCACGGACGGGACACGGACACTGCACGGACGGGACACGGACACTGCACGGACGGGACACGTGGGCAAATGGGGCTATAAGCCACTATGACAATCGCAACCGGGACGGTTGCGCTACTTTATTCCGCGAGGAGGCTGCGCAGTCTGTCCTGGAGAAGCAGCATGCGGGTGGCAAAGGTATTGTCGAACAACCGGGACTGGTCGCGGGACAGAAAACGGATGCCGCCTTTGACTCCCGCAGACGGCTGTAATTCAAAATGGCAGTCACGAGCCTGGTTCGAAAGGGCATTCTGCGCGCGCTTCGCCAGCCACTCGAGGGTAATCAGGCCGGCATCCTGCGGCGCAAACTCAACCAGATAATCCCCGCATTGAAGCGCGATCAAGGCCTCTTCGGCAAGTGCGTTGAGCGACTCTTCTCGTTGGCTGCCCGTGCAGTCTTCGGCCTGCTTTTGCGTTTGTGCAAACAGTTCCCGGATGCTCTCCTCCCGTCTGCGCAGCCAGCGTTTCCGCTTTTCCATACCAAGGCTGTTCTGAAGATTCCGGGATTGTTGCGCGATTTCGGCTTCCACTTCCGCCAGACGTTCCTGCCGGCGGGCGGCAAGATCCTGAGTGCATTTCGAGAGCAGGCGCTCTTTTTCGGTCAGCGCCTTGGCACGGATACGCTCCGCCTTTTTTTCGGCATCAGCAATGATTTCCTGCTGTAAACGTTGTTCCTGACTGTCCATATCGGGTATTTCCGTTGAATTGCATGAAGATTTTTTAACCACGAAATTCACAAACTGACACGAAAAAAATTCATGGCAATTACGTTGGCGCCTGCATATGACCCTCTTTCCATGAATTTTTTTCGTGTCAGTTTGTGTTTTTCGTTGTTAAAAAAATCTCATGTTACTTTTCATCCACGATGCGAATGCCGACGGCAGCGAAGATCAGATCCTGGAGGGTACGGCGTTTGCCGCGTTTTCCCCAGATATCTTCGACGACGGTGAGAAAGGGAGGGGTTGCTTTCAGGCGATAAGCCATGACTTCCTCCTGCAGCATGTCTTCGACTGCCTCCGTGATCATCAGAATTCCGTTATGAGGTTTGGCGGTGGCCAGGCGGAAGGCCTCCCGAGCCTGTTCATCATTTTCTACAACTTCGCCGGTAACTCCGGCAAAGCAATAGCCCAACACGGTATCCTTGTCACCTATGATGTGATATGCCGATGACATGCGACAGCGTTCCCTTCAAATACGGAAGACCAGGAAGAGAGCGACCAGGAAGCCGAAGAGGGCAATCCCTTCACCCAGTCCGACAAAGGCGATTGCCTTGCCCATGATCTCGGGCTTCTCCGCAGCAGCACCCATGACCGCAGCACCAATTTTGCCGACCGCATAAGCCGCACTCATGCTGGCAATACCCATGGTCGCGGCAATCGCGTAATAAATCGCACCGCTGGACGGCGGTGCTTTGACCACTTCGGATGCGGCTTCAGCGGCATTGCTGATCTGCGCCCCGTCCTCCGGAGTTGCCAGCAGCATACAGGACATGCCGCCCAGGAAAGCGATGAACAGGGCGAAACGGAAGCTGCGGGAAACGACCTTGATTTTGTTTAGATTGGACACGTTTTCTTCTCCTTTTGAAACAGATTTTGCTAATACATCAGTGGGTAACATAGAAACTCTTTTTAACCACGAAATGGCACGAAATGGCTTGGGGTGGGCTGGCGCCCACAACCGAAGTTTCAGGACACGGACGGGACACGGACGGGACACGGACGGGACACGGACGGGACACGGACGGGACACGGACCGAACACGAACCGAACACGGACGGAACCTGTCCCCGAATTAACCCCGAAGGGGCGTGACATACCAGCCCAGGG
>JAQVUB010000149.1 GCA_028699735.1 Lentisphaeria bacterium
ATACCATCTAACTATAATTCGAAAATCAGGCTATGGACATTATATTAGAGCCGTTTGCGGAAAATTCCGGTATTTTTGTTTATATCTTACAAGGAATATGCTGCCATGACTGGCGATTTTGTTGTTGTTGGAGCGGTTGCGGATGATCCCCTGGCTAATGATATAGCACATTATCTGCATCAAGAGACTGAAATATCAGATATCCTTGCAAACAAGTCTTTTGCAAATACGGAATTCTGTCCGCGCTTCATCAGCGATGAAGAGGATCTCGATCATATCGGCCATCAGCTGGACGGCAAAACCGTCATCCTGGTTTCCTCCTGTTCCGGTGAACACAGCCGCAATGCCCGTGCCATGCGCTCCTTTCTGGTGGCGCGTGCTGCCAAGGATAATGGTGCGGCCAAGGTTGTTCTGGTCGAACCGGATCTCTTTTACAGTGCTCAGGATCGCGGACCGCGGCCGGAACATGGCCGTGCCGGGGTTTCCCGGTCGCTTCAGGATTATAAGAAGTTTGACGGGCAGCCTTTTTCGGCGTTGCTGTATGCCGATTTACTGAAGACGAGCGGTGTTGACGTGGTCATGACGGTTCATAATCATTCAGAGGCCGTGCAGGCTTTGTTCAGTCAGCATTTCAAGGATTGTTTCTACAACCTCTGCCCCGCCGAATTATATGCCAACTATCTGGCCAACTACGGCCTCACTTCCAACGATGACGCTTCCAAAGGCATGGTCATCTGCGCCCCCGATAATGGCGCAGCCCCCTTTGCAAAAGAAGTCTTCCGATACCTGAACAAGGAAAATGAAAACCTGCTGCTGCTGCAGGGAAAACCCTCGTTGCTGCTGATGGACAAGGAACGCAGCGGAGAACGCAAGGTGAAAATAGTCACCCACGCAGAAAGTCCGACGCGTCTCGAGGATATCGCCGGTCGCGTGGTGGTCGTCTGTGATGACATGGTTCGCACCGGCGGGACGATTGCGGAGTGCTGCCGTCATCTGAAGGAGGCCGGGGTCAGCCGGGTGATTTTTGTCGTCACCCACTTCAATTCCTCGCCGGAAGTCAAAGAGAATCTGCATGTGAATATTATTGACGATATTATCACCACCAATACCCTGCCCAATATTCTGAATCGGGACATGCAGGGACGCCTCCGACATAAAATGCTGATCCTGAAAATCGAGCGCTGGATCGTCAATGCTTTGCGCCAGCATGTGCTTACAGGCAGTTTCACCCCTTATGTGCCGCCCTATACTGTCGATGTCTCACGCAAAAATCCGCGCTGGTCGCTTTCGCAGCAGCTGCTGGGTAACACCTGATAGGATTTTTTAACAACGAAAAAACACGAACGGACACGGAAAAAATTCTTGGAAGGGGTGTTTACTGCTGGTATGCCTCGTTCTTTCCAAGAATTTTTTTTCGTGTCCGTTCGTGTTTTTTCGTGGTTAAAAAATCCTATTTGCTTTTGGCCTCGGGATAGGTCTGCATGATGTTTGCCGCAAACGGGGCAAAAGTACCCTGTTCGAGGTGCTGGCGAGCCTGTCGCATCAGATTGATAAAGAAATACAGGTTATGAGTGGTCATCAGCCTGGCTCCGAGAATTTCTCCTGTATGCAGCAGATGCCGAATATATGCTTTACTGTGGTTTCTGCAGGCATAACAGCCGCAGTCTTCCTGGATCGGGGTAAAATCATCTTTATAGCGTGCTGCTTTCACTGGTATGGTTCCGGTTGCTGTATAGGCGCTGCCATTGCGTCCCAGCCGGGTTGGCAGCACACAGTCAAACATATCAATGCCGCGCAGAATCCCCGCGATCAGCTGCCGCGGAGTACCTACACCCATCAGATAGTGTGGCAGTTGTGGGGGCAGTGCTGGTGAACAGATATCCAATACCTCGAGCATGCTCTTTTCCGGCTCCCCGACACTGACTCCGCCAATGGCAATCCCGTCGAAATCCAGCGCGGAAATTTCTTCGACTGCCCGCAGTCGCAGATCTGCATAGGTGCTGCCCTGGACGATGCCAAAGACCAGCTGACCTTCTGCCCGAGGCTGCTGACGGCTTTCGCAGGCCCAGCGCAAGGTCGTTTCCAGGGAAAGTCGTGCTTCGTCCCAACTGACCGGCCAGGCGGTGCATTCATCAAAGACCATGGCGATATCGGAAGCCAGGATTCGCTGGATTTCCATGGATTCGCGCGGTCCCATAAACAGGCGGCTGCCGTCCAGATGCGACTGGAAAAAAATCCCGTCGCGGTTTTTTTTGCCGAGTTTGCTGAGGCTGAAGACCTGGAATCCGCCGCTGTCGGTAAGGATGGCTTTGTGCCAGTTCATGAAGGCATGTAGTCCGCCGGCCTGCCGCATCAGTTCCATGCCTGGCCGCAGATTGAGGTGATAGGTATTTCCGAGGATGATTTCGGCGCCAAGCTGTTCGATTTCCAGGTTCGACATGGCTTTGACGCTGGCCTGGGTGCCTACCGGCATGAAAACAGGCGTCTGTACATCACCGTGAGCGGTATGAAGGACACCACGACGGGCCAGACTGCCAACATCTTTTTTCAGTATGGTAAAATTCATTGGTCGTTGATCAATTTATTTCAAAGGGGATTAGAGGTAAAGATTGCGACTGCAGCCATGATCAGCAGAGCCGCCGCAAGGCGTGACAACCAGATTGCCTTACTTGCCCTGCTTTCCATTCCTGCATAACCTAGCCAGGCAACCAGTGCACCCAGAATCACAGAAATCAGCCCCCTGGAAGACTGAATGATGCTGGTAAAGACTGTTCCGAGCAGCCCGATGCTCAGGTAAAACACGACCATGGCCGCCATCCAGACACAGGAATAGGGTATGGCCGATCGGCATTTCTGCCAGTCAAAACGCAGAAAAAACAGCCCAGGCAACGAAATCAATCCCAAGCCTGCATAACAGAAACCAGTGGCCAAAATCCCGCGGTAAACCGGATTTTCCACCGGAATGGCAATCACCAGGCGATAGTCGGCAATATCAGATGCAGCCAGGAAAAAACAGCAGCAGATGATCGCGGCAAGGGCTTTCAGACTGATTTTCAGCCCGCTCTGGTTCATGATCAAGCCGGCGATCGCACACATTCCAACCGCCAGCCAATGCAAAAGCCGGAGTTGTTCGCCGAACAGCAGCATGTTCAGCAGAACTAGAAAAATGATTTTCAGACCGAGCATGGAAGACAAACGCGATGCTTCGACGACCCGGATTGCCAGAAAATAGCAGACTTGCGCGATCAGGATGGTTCCTACACTCCAGGCAGTTCTGGATGCAAGAGCGCTGTCGAAAGACAGGATCGGCCAGCAGCACAGCAGCAAAACCGCTGAGATCACCCCCATGATCAGCTGGGAATAGATCGTCAATTCCATGGCTCGGCCGCCACGCACAAAAAACTGCCTCGAGAGCAGATACGCGACCGGTTGCAGAAAGGCCGTCAGCAGCCCGCAAATGATGCCTGTTAGCATGGAGGATATACCCATTATAAAAGAAGTATGGAATCAGGTGACAGTAAACTGCCCCTGCTTCGTAACATAATATATATGCTTTGCAGAAGTTCGGGCAGAGACCGGAGAAATGCCCCAGTCTTGTGAAGTTCCAACGGGAATACGTCTGTAAAGCCAGGTGACAGTGTTTTTTTTACAACAAAAAACACAAAATGACTCGAAAACATTTCATAGGAAGTACGACGCATTCTCGCAGTCAAAGCCGCTTCCATGAATTTTTTCGGTTTTTTTCGTGCCTTTAGTTGTTCAAAAAGAATATCCCCGTTACCAGTTTCACTGACCCGTTACGACCCATTACCGAAAATATCTATTTTTTCTCTGTCAGAGTGGCAAAATAGCCGGGGGGGGGTTACATTACCTTTTTATTGCCAATTTCATGAAGTAGCTTGCTTCTTGTTGGTATTCAAGTCTTTACGTATTTTTTCAAGTCGTAATTATGAGCAAACAAAGGAGTTTTTTTTCTGATGCATTGGATTGATTGGGTCATTGTTGCATTGCCGCTTCTGATTGTTTTTTTCATTGGCTGGAAAACGCAGCGCTATGTTACCGGGGTTTCTGATTTTCTGACTGCCGGGCGTGTGGCGGGGCGTTATGTTGTATCGGTTGCCAGTGGCGAAGCCGCTATGGGACTGGTCAGCCTGGTGGCTATTTTTGAAATGTATTACAACAGCGGATTCGCATTCCAGTTCTGGAACGGCATTAGCGCCCCGATCGGGCTCTTCCTCGGATTGACCGGTTACTGTATCTACCGCTTCCGGGAAACCCGGGCGATGACCATGGGGCAGTTCTTCGAGATGCGCTACAGCCGCAAATTTCGCATCTTTGCTGCCATCCTGCAAAGTACGTCCGGGGTTGTCAATTATGCGATTTTTCCTGCTGTTTCTGCACGTTTTATTATTTATTACTGCAATCTCCCGCATTATTTTGATTTTCTCGGTATGACCTGGGCGACCTTCCATGCAGTGATGCTGCTGTTCCTGGGAGTGGCGGTGTTGATTGTCACCCGCGGGGGTCAGATTACGGTCATGGTCTGTGACTGTGTGCAGGGTTTGCTCAATTATCCACTGATGGCTATTGTCGTCATTGCCATTCTGTTCCGGTTTTCCTGGTTTGATGAGATGGCTCCGACGCTGCTGGACCGGGAAGTGGGCAAAAGCATGCTGAATCCCTTTGATGTGCAAAAACTGCGCACCTTTAACTTATTCTACGTTATGGTGGGCATTATCAGCAATGTCTTCAACCGCATGGCCTGGTCAGGAACGCAGGGCTACAATACCGCCGCTCTGAATGCCCATGAACAGAAAATGGGACAGGTTCTGGGAACCTGGCGTACCGCCTTCAATATCATGCTTTATCCGTTGCTGGCAATCGCCGCCTATACCCTCTGGCATAATGCCAATTTTGCAGAACGCAGGGGATTGGTTCGTCAGGAACTGGCGCAGACTGCCATCGAAGAACTGGCTACGGAATATGCCGGAACCGTTGCCATCAGGGCCACCGCGAATAATCCGTCAAGTCTTGAAAAACTGCGTCAGAGTTCTCCGCAACAGGCCGCTGTTCTTGAACAGCTGCGCAACGGCAAGGTGACCTATCCGGCTCCCCTGCTCGAAGCAGCCGGTACCGACATTGACGCCTTGCATGCTCTGCGACGCAAAGGGTTGATCGACTGGGATATGCATGGTTTGAATCTGGAGCAGGTTGAAGAGCGTATTGAACTGCTCAAGGCTGAGGATCCGGCTTTGCACAAGAAGACGATGACCATTCATAATCAGATGCGGGTGCCGCTGACCTTGCGCTTTATGCTTCCGATCGGAGTAACCGGTGTGCTTTGTGCGATTGCCATCTTTCTGATGATCAGTACAGATACTACCTATCTGCACAGCTGGGGCAGCATTATTATTCAGGACGTCGTTCTGCCTCTGCGCGGCCGCCCGTTCACTCCGCGTCAACAGCTGCTGCTGCTGCGAATATCCATCACCGCAGTCGCCGTTTTTGCTTTTGTCTTCAGCAGTATCTTTGCTCAAGTTGACTTTATCATGATGTTTTTCTCGATTACCGGTGCCATCTGGCTGGGGGGTGCAGGATCCTGCATTGTTTTTGGCCTGTATTGGAAGCGTGGGACGGCAGCCGGTGCCTGGTCGTCACTGATCGCCGGTTCGAGCATTGCCACCACGGGATTTGTCGTTCAGCACAGCTGGGTCGGGCATATTTATCCCTGGCTGCAACGGCATAATCTTCTGGAAGCGGTATCCAATTTCTTTGCCACTGCCTCCGCCCCCTTTGAGCCTTTTATCATCTGGCGGGTGAATGAAATGAGCTTTCCGATGAATTCGCAGGAGATTTACTTTCTGGCTCTGATTGTTTCGATTTCCTTGTATGTGGTTGTGTCGCTGCTGACCTGTAAGGAAGCTTTCAACATGGATCGCATGCTGCACCGTGGCAAATACCATGTGGAAGGCAAGGAACTGGCCAAGACCCGCTGGAACTTTTCGAAGATGCTGGGGATCAATGAAAATTACACCCGTGGTGACCGTATTCTGGCCTGGAGCGTCTTCATTTGGAGCTTTGTCTTCCGCTTCTGCATCGTCTTCGTCGGCTTCATCATCTGGAATCTGATTTCACCCTGGCCGAAACATTGGTGGGCAAACTGGTTCTGGATTGATTATATCTATGTCATGGGACTGAATGCCACCATCACCGTATTCTGGTTTGGCATCTGCGGAACCCGGGATCTGATCCGCATGTTCAAGCGTCTTGATGCACGTATTGAAAACGCCGATGTCCTCGATGACGGACGTGTCGAAGGCCATGTCAGCGCCGCCGACCTGGCTCTGGTCGCTAAAGTCGAAGACGGAAAAATAGACGCATCCGAAGCCGACCCGAAATAAGCCCCGCAAAAAATAGGTTTTTTACCACGAAAAGCACGAAAAAGCTTGGGGTGGACTGGCGTCCACAACCTAAGTTTCAGGACACGGACGGAACACGGACGGAACACGGACGGAACACGGACGGAACACGGACGGAACACGGACGGAACACGGACGGAACACGGACGGAA
>JAQVUB010000150.1 GCA_028699735.1 Lentisphaeria bacterium
CATACGTCCCATACGTCCCATACCTATAGTCCCATAGTCCCATTCATAGTCCCATAGTCTCATTCCCATGAAACACCCCGCACTACAGAAGACTGAGGCATTACGTCCTTTTGTGCTTTTCGTGGTTAAAAACAGCTTCATTTTCTTGATTTTATTTTATTCATCATTAGACTATTGTTTTTTACGCAAGGCATTGAACGTATTGTGCAAGGAGTTACCGGATGGCAATTCGCATTGAAAATGACTATTGTCAGTGGCTGATTTCAGAAGACGGGATCAATCTGCGTTTTCTGGATAAAATTCAGGGAACTGACTGGGTATTGCACAGTCCCCCTTCAGCCTGCGCCTATGTGAAAAAAAACAACTGGCGTGCGGATGCCTGTTGTGCCAGCTTCGAAAATAACATCCTGACACTTTGCTTTTCCGGTGATGCCGGCAAAGCGGAGATTGCCGTGGAATTCCATGGGGGCTACTTCGTTTTTACGGTGATGCAAGTGGAAGGAAATTTCGACGAACTCGCCTTTATCAATATTCCAACCAGCCTGAAAGCAAAGGCCGATGAACCGTTCTCGGCCTCGGTCATCTCACTGAATCTGCTGGCCAATGTCGAGGAACTGCCAGGACCACAGGAACATCTCTGGAGTGCAGCCTACAGGCGTTTTGCTTTCCAGGGCGCCCAGTGTGGTCTGGTCACAGCACCTTTCACGAAAATGCGTGATTACATGAAAGAGATGGTTGGCCAGGCGCCAGGGGTACCTCATTCTCCACTTTGCGGGCCCTGGGCTCTGGATGCCGAGCTACCCCGCCGTACCAATATTTTTGGCTGCCCATCTGAAAGCACTGTGGATGACTGGATACAATTCTGTCAGCAGCTGGGAATCAGCTCCATTGAATTCAGTGGTGCAATTGATTACGGAAGTTATCAGCCCGACCCCAAGGTCTATCCGCGGGGCTATGACAGCGTCAAAACCGTTACTGACAAATTGCATGATGCCGGCATTATTTCCGGTTTGCACACGATGTCCTTCTCCATCGCAAAAACCTGCAGCTGGGTAACTCCGCTGCCAGATCCCCGCCTGGCCAAAGAGCGTTCCTACACCCTGGCCGCCGGGATCAGTGCCGAGGCAACGGAAATTCCGATCGGCGAAGACTGCTCTGATCTTCCGGAGCTGATCAACTATTTCATCCGCCGCAGCATGACTCTGCAAATTGACGATGAACTGATTGAGTTCCGGGGAGTACGCAAATCCGTACCCTGCGCCGTTCTCGAGTGCCATCGCGGTGTACATGGGACGAAAGCGGCTTCGCATCAGCAAGGTGCTCCGGTGCATCATCTGAAGGAATGCTGGGGGTGTTTTGCCCCTGATGGCGATTCCACCCTATACAGTGAAGTGGCCGGGCGCATTGCCAAGTGCCTGACGGATTGCGGCTTTGACTTCTGTTATCTGGATGGTCTGGATGGTGCTCATATCATCGGCGGAGAAGAAGCCCGCTGGTACTACAGCGCCAAATTCACCTTTGAAGTATTCCGTCAGCTGTCCAAACCGATGATGATGGAAATGGCGACTTTCCACCACCATCTGTGGTATGTGCGCTCCCGTATGCAGGCCTGGGATCACTGTGTGCGCGGACATAAAAAGTTTACGGATTTGCATGTTTATTCCAATGCGCAGGCACGGCGCATGTTCCTGCCCCTGCATCTGGGCTGGGTCGGACTCTTTCCATGGGTCGATTCTGAGTGTGAACCGACCTATCGCGATGATGTCGAATACATGTGGAGCAAAGCCTTGGCTACGGATGCCAATTTCACTCTGCAATGCATCAACCCTGAATCCATGCGACAGGGTGCCTGGCTCAAAGACTTCGCGGATACCATTCGAACCTATGAAAAACTGCGACAGGAGAACGTTTTTCCCAAGGCAGTCAAAGCGGAATTGAGCAAGCCAGGCAACGAATTCCAACTGCTAAAAGATCATTGTGGCTGCTGGAATTTCCGACCCATGCAAAGCTCTCGCCACAAAGTCGAAGCGCTTGACGGGCGGAGCAACCGTTGGACATTCCAGAACCGCTTTGCCAGTCAGGCGTTGTCATTCCGGATTACCGCCCTTCCGTCGGTGGCTGCTTATGACTCTCCGGAAGCCATTACTCTGGTTGATTTTCAACAGCAGGGACAATTCCGCGATCCCGGCAACACTGCCAACATCCTGAACAGCGGCAAGATTTACAGCTATCCTTCCTCGGCACCAGGAGTTTCCAGTGAAATCTGTCCTGCTCCACCGGATGGTCCTGCCGGAATTTGCGGGCGTTGGAACGGTGTAAACCAGGGGTTGGGCGCTGTCATTTCCACTTCCGCGCCGGATGACCGCTATTCGCTGCTGGATCACTTTGAACGAGAGTATCGCCTGCATCCGGCCAGCTGGAGCAGCCTCGTCCACAATTTCCCGGAACCGCTGGATCTTTCCAAGCATCGGGCAATCGGCCTCTGGATCAAGGGCGATGGCAAGGGTGAACTTGCCAATCTGATCCTGAATTCACGTTCTTACGGTGAAACGCATCTGCAGCATTATATTCCTATCGATTTCAACGGCTGGCGTTACGTTGAGCTGGTTGAGCCGGAGTGTGAACGGGTTGATGACTATTCCTGGCCCTTTGAGCGTTGCCAGTATGGCATCTTCCGCAGTACAACCAATTTTGCCAATTGCAGAGCTCTTTTCTTCTGGTACAACCAGATACCCTGTTCCGGAAGTGTGGAATGCCTGCTCAGCCCGGTCAAAGCCCTCCCTCTGCTTGAACAGAAAATGGTTAATCCCGTGCTGTCGGTCAATGGGCATGCGGTCGTCTTTCCAATCGAATTGCTACCGGGACAATATCTCGAATGCTGCAACAACGATTGCCGGCTGTTTGACAAAAATGGCGATTTTCTCGGCGATGTCACTCCGTCCAATCCGCTTCCTGTGCTGCAAACCGGTGACAACGACCTTCTTTTCAATTGCCAGCCTGCCCCAGCTCGCACCCGCGCCTGGATCAATATCTTCAGCCAGGACGATCAGTTACTCGTCCAGCACTCATAAATTTGTATTAAAACGTTTTTTGAAGACTTGGACAGGGTTCTTGCAATCGGACATCGGTAATGAACCAACTTGAATCCAGCTCATTATTGTCTGCTGTTCTGGCGGCTTTCAGTACAGCCCTGGTTGTGACTGGATCTGCCATCCTCCCTGCCATAGAGTTATTTTGCATCAACCAGGGTGAATTCACCTTCTGCATGTCCCGTATGTTGCAGATCAGCGCCCTGGCAGGAGGAATTGCTTTGCTGGTTCTCAGCTTGCTGTTGCTTGTTTTCCGGAACTCAAAAATATAAAATGGCCCAACAATGAAATCTATGCAATTGAATTCACCCTGCCGCAGAGATTTTCTCCTGCGCAAAATCTGAAATTTCAGTTCCGCTTTATTCGTTGTTCATCCCATGAAATTTTTTCGGGTCGTTAGTGTCTTTCGTTGTAAAAAAATACGGCTGCACTCAGCTTCACTGACAGATTACCTAAAAAAATAAAAAAACATAAAAGAACAATATAACGATTTGAAATATCAGAAAAAATGTATAAATTTTCGATATAGCCGAAATTTTAAATAATACTATGACTGATTTTTTAAGGAATAAAGGATTTTCAGACATTCGAAAAAGTCATTTTTAGTTTTATTTCTTATATATCGAAGAAGGGTTTACTGCAGTTCTTTATGACTGATAATGTCATCATTCATGTCATGACAATTTTTCAGGTTCATTTTTTCTTCTGGCCTCCCCAGAACGGGGAAATATTTTCTTCGCCAGTGAAATAAATCTTTTTTTTTGCGTTATATGTGTACAACGATTTGTTTGTTGTTGTGTAGAAAGGAGACTGTGTGATGTTTCATTCCTTCCTGTCTTTTGCCTATATTGACATGGGAACCGGGAGCATGCTTCTGCAGGCCAGCCTTGCCAGCTTATTTACAATTCTCGTATTTTCCCGGCAGTTGAAAAGCCGTTGCATGCATTATTTCAGACGCTCCAAAAAATGCGTTTCACGTTATGACAAGCAGGACTGAAGGTTTTCTGGCTTCCTCATTTCGCGACCCTGCCGGGCGGGTTATGCGTTTGCACGGCGTATTATATCGCAGTGTAACACCATCCGGTCTTGAGGACTATAAGCTGTTCACCAGTTCGGGTTTGGCGAAGGAATTGGTTGATAATCAAATGCTTGTCCCTTTCCATGAGGCCGGGCAACTGGGTGAAGACAAGTTGTTGCAGCTGGAGGAACTGCCCTTTGTTAGTTATCCGTACGAATGGTGTTTCGGGCAATTGCTTGATGCTGCAAAATTAACGGTACGAATTGCCCTGGCAGCATTGCAAAAAGGAATGATCTTGAAAGATGCCAGCGCTTTTAATGTCGCATGGCATTGGGGAAAGCCGATTTTTATCGATCACGGCTCTTTTACCCGCTATCAGGATGGCCAGCCATGGCAGGCCTACCAGCAGTTTGTCACCCATTTTCTCGGACCTCTGATGCTGATGTGCTTTCAAGATCTGCGTTATCTGGAATTCTTTCGTAATCATCTTGAGGGCTTTCCTCTGGATTTCATCTCCCGGAATCTGCCTCTGAGTACCTGGTTCAGGCTTGGACCGTTGATTCATATCCACTTGCATTCGCGCTTTCAGAAAAATCACTCAAACCGCAGAAGCCTGCAACCCGTGAGAGCCCCCCGCATGCCACGCAACAGATTGCAGGCCATGTTGCAGGATCTGCTCGAATTGCTCAATGATCTCAAAACACCCCGGGAAATAACCGAGTGGTGCAATTATTATCAGGATACCAACTATTCCAAACGGGCTTTTGACCATAAAAAACAACTGGTTGAGGAATTCGTTGCCCAGCAGCACCCCGATAAGACGATTGATTTTGGTGCCAACGACGGTACCTTTTCCTTTCTGGCAGCAAAGCACTCCCGACTGGTTATTGCGGCAGACTTCGATCCAATCGCGCTGCAAAACCTGTATTTGAAGGCACGGACGGATTATCCGGGGGTTTATCCGATTTTGCAGAATTTGCATAATCCATCTCCTGCTCTGGGCATTCTGAATGCCGAGCGTGAATCTTTTTTGACGCGGGCGAAGGGGGATTTAGCCCTTGGTTTGGCATTGCTGCACCATCTACGCATAGGTAACAATTGGACTCTCCAGCAATGTCTGGAACTCTTTACTCAAACCGCTCCCAATGCCCTGCTGGAATTTGTTCCCAAATCCGATTCTCAGGTACAACGCCTTTTACGCTCCCGCCCGGATATCTGTTCGGACTGGGATCTGCCTGCTTTCCTGAATATCTGTCACAGGTACTACCGCGAATGTGACTGTATCCCGATTGTCGATTCAGGACGAATTCTTGTGCGTTTACGGCAACGTCTCTGATATAAAACAAACAGAAAGAAGTTTCCGGATGAAAAAGTCAGTTTCAAGGATATATTGGCAGCAGTTATTCGTGGCCTTTTGCTCGGTGATTTCAATAACTGCTTCTATCTTCCTGCCATGCATTGAAATATTCTGCAAGAATGGTGGAGAATTCACGTTCGGTTTATTACAGTTGTTAAAGATTGGCAGCCTTGTTACTGGCTTGATTACCATCCTTTTTTGGCTGGTGCTGATGTTATTTCGAACGTGGAAGCATTTTAACCTGCTGAACGGTTTTTTGCTTGCCACTGCTGCAGTCATCTGGTTGCAAAATGTCACTTATTCTCTGTTCTTGCCGGAAATGGATCCACTTGCATCCGGCATTTCATCTTATATTCTGATCCTCATGCTATTCAACGTCCTTCTACTCTTGACACCTTACATCCTATTTTTCTGGAAACATAAATGGTGTTGCCGACATCACTGGCAACTGAGCCTGATCATATTGGCACCACAGATATTGACTGCCTTCCAATGCGCTGTAAAATTTAAAAAGCCGGATTATAGTTTTTATGAATACAGCATTAGCGAAGAGCAGAAATTCACCTTTGCCAGCGATGAAAATATTATCTTCCTTGTCGTCGATGCAATGGGAGAATTTATTTTCCGGGAAGCCTGGGAAAAATACCCAGATTTGCACTACAGCCTGAAAGATTTCACCTGTTTTGACCGGATGGTCAGCCCGGTTCCTGGTACCTCCTGGGCAATTCCTGCCATGTTGAGCGGCATGAATTACCAGGGAAGCGATACCAGTGAATCGGGGGAAAATCACGCGAAATATCTCAAGCAGGCCTACTGGTCGGAAAATTCATTGCTGCTGAATTTTAAAAAAATGGGGTATTATACGGATGCCTATCCATTCATCCTGCAAACCGTTTGTTATCATCCGGAATTGCTGGATAATGTCGTCCAACGCACGGATCATCAGCAATCCGAAACGGTCTTTCTGGACGTCTTATTCTGCCGGTATACGCCAATGTTTTTGAAACCCCTGCTGAACAATCCTTATTTTCTTCTGACCGATCCTTTTGTCACA
>JAQVUB010000151.1 GCA_028699735.1 Lentisphaeria bacterium
CCGAAAAAAAAATGGGCACTACAGAAGACTGAGCCATTCCTTTTCTGCAAAAAATTTCAGATAGGGACTCTTTAGACGAGCTGCAACAATGATATTATGTTACTTGAAGCGCAAGTTTCCAGTTGATTGAATCGTTTTTTAAAAATAAAGGTGTTGCTCATCCGTTTTTGTTGCTTTTTCACGATGAAGAATTCTGTTAAAATTCCGGGTTTTGCCTCTTCGCGTCAGGTGGAGGAGCTGCTTCGTCTGCTGGCTTTACGCATGCAGCGCGAAGCCGGCTCGGAATTGTCGGGCTTGTATACAAGTCGTTTCCGGGGGCGGGGCTTGGAGTTTGCGGAGCTGGTCGAGTATCAGGATGGGGATGACGCAGCGGGGATTGACTGGCTGGCCAGCCTGCGTTCCGGGCGCATTTACCGCAAGCGTTTTCAGGAGGATCGTGAGATTCCGGTGATTCTGGCCTGTGATTGTTCGGCATCGCTGTACAGTCAGCGGCAGACCCTGAGCGCTTTGCGGGAAGCCACGGCTCTGTTTGCCGCCTGTGCAGTCAACAGTCAGGATCCCATCGGTCTCGTTTTCTACTCGGATCATCTGGAGCGGCGCCTGCAACCCGGACGCGGTCTGCGTCAAGCACGGCGGCTGCTCGCTGAACTGCAGGAATTTCAGCCGTCAGGGCAACTTACCGATCTGACCGGTCTTTTCCGGAGCCTGAACAATGCGTTCCGGCAGCACAGCCGGATTTTTCTGTTCAGCGATCTTCATGATACCGGCTACACAGCGGATCTGGCCCGCCTCTGCCATAATCATGAGGTGCTCGTCTGCCATCTGGCAAATCCTCCCCTGAATACTGCCCTGCCGCACGGCGTCTGGCTCGAAGTCTGTGATGCCGAACGCGATGAACGAGGCCTGTTGAGACGTGTGGAAAAAGGATCTGTAGCGGGGACGGATTCCATCGCCGGGGAGATGATCGCAGCCGGTGCGGAGTATCTTCTGTTGCAGACGGATCAGCCGGTAGTTTCGCAAATTCTGCAGTTTTTCAGGGCGGGAGCCGGCAAATGAAAAACAAATCTTTTCAAGGGAGACGCTGGCTCTTTTCAGGCATCTGCCTTTCCACGGCAGCCTTTCTGTTTTTGCTTGTTGCAATACGCATAATCCTGGTACCACAATACATCGGGCAGCACCAGTTGCACCTGCCGCAGCCGCCGTACATCGGAAATCCCGGCGAAGTCACTCTGGAAATTTACTGCTGGAGGAAGCCTGACAAGGACCTTTTGCGCATTGAACCAGTACCCGCCGGCCTGGAAATTTCGGAAGAGGAACTGGGTCTGACCGGCATCAGCCTGAAGGGATTCCGCTGGCAAAGCCGCAAGCTCTTCTGGGCTGTGGAATTTGGCGAATACCGGGTTTTACCGGTCATCTGCGGGCCGCTAAAATTCCAGCTGCCTCTGCAACTAAAAATTCTGCCAAGACTGGATTTGAGCGGCCTTGAAATCCCGCCGCCCCCCCCTGCCCCGACCGGCAAAACTTTACCTTTTTTGCTCTTCGTTGCGATTCTGGCGATGTTCAGCGATCTGCTGCTGGCCTTCTGGCGCTGGCATCAGCCACGCAATCGGGCTTTACGACGTCTCAAGGCATTGCCTGCGGATGCGGCGGGCAGTGCCGGGCTGTGGCAAATCTGGCATCAGTTTACAGAACCCTCATCATTGCACAGCTGGCTGGGCTCTCAAATCCGGAAAATGCAGTTTTCTCCAGCGGGGCTGACCCAGGAGCGCTTTGCCTTGTGCAAGGCACTCCTTGCCGGCAAACTCCGCCAATACCCTTTGTTAACAACGAAAAACACTAACGACCCGAAAAATTTTCATGGGAAGCGGCTTTGAATGTAGGAATGCGTTGTTCATCCCATGAAATTTTTTCGGGTCGCTAGTATTTTTCGTTGTTAAAAAAATACCACTGCCATCCAGCATGACATATTCCATGAGCACAAATCTTTTTGTACAATGAATTTCAGTTTTTCCCAACCTGAAGTCTTATGGCTGCTGTTGCTGCCGGGGCTTTTATTGCTTCGCCTGCGCAGGCATGCATTTCCGGTCAGCGATCTGAACCGTTCTGAGGGTGCCCAGCCGAAGCATCTGCTGCACCGGGTGCATTTCTGGCTCTGGAGCCTGCTGATTGCCGCGGCATTGCTGATTTTCTCTGCATCCGACCCATATGTCATACGCACCTTGGATGAGCAGGAATCGCATTCTCCTGACTTGCTTCTGGCCTTGGACATATCCGGCAGCATGGAGGCCATCGACTGGCCGGAAAATCAGGAGATTCCTGCTGTTTTTCCGGCGGACGGGCTTCCGCCGAGCCGTCTGCAAACCGCTAAAGCGACGATTTGCAGGTTGCTGGAAAGCAATCCGGCTGAACGCACGGCTCTGGTAGCTTTTGCACAGCAGGCATACTTGGTCTGCCCCAGGATGCGTGACACTCGGCTGCTGCAGGCCCGGCTCGAATCATTGCGAAGCGAGGATTTCACCGATGGCACTGCCCTGGGCGAGGCGATCCGTTGCGGCATACGGGCATTGCCGGAGGATGGACGCAAACGGATCATGATCCTCTTTTCCGACGGTGCCGACCACAGCCCGGAATCGCCGAAATACGCGGCTCTGGCGGCAGCGTTGCAGGGGATCCGCATCTATACCGTCGGGATTGGCGGCAAATGCGGTTACCATGCTGTCAATACCGATCATGGCAAACGCTGGGAAGCGGTTGGTGAACTGCTTGATGAGGACACCTTGCGGAACATTGCCGGACATGCACTCGGCGCCTATTATCATGCCGCCAATGCGGAGCAGCTGCTCGCCGCCATTCATACGCTCTCGGAGGAGATTTCCCGGCACACGGTGATCCGCGCAAAGCAGACGCGGTACGCGCTGAGTAAAGAATTGCTTGTGGGGGCACTGTTGTTTCTGGCCGCGGCAGCATTTTTCCGCTATCGTGCCCCCCTCCTGCAATAATATTTTAAACAACGAAAAGACACGAAAAGGCACGAAAAAAATTCCATGGATGTAGCGTTGACGGTAAACATACGCACTCATCCATGAAATTTTTTTCGTGTCTTTTCGTGTTTTTTCGTTGTTTAAAAAAATCAGAAGTGCTTTGCCGCCCAAGCTTTAGCGACTTTGAGCAGTTCGACGTTGATCGGGATCAGCTTTGGTTTTTTGGCGAAGCTTTCTTCGAGGGCTTTGACGAAGGCTTCGTCGGGGAGTTTGGTCATACCAGTTGCCATCATCACGCCGAACATAATGGTATTGGCGCCTTTGGAATTCCCGGCCTGATCGGCGAGTTCCTGCGCGGGGACAGCGATTCCTTTGCAGCCTTCAGGAATCTCGACCTCACCCATCAGGGCATCATAAATAATGGTACCGCCGTGTTTGACGTCGTTTTTGAAGCGTTCAAAAGAAGGCCGATTCATGGCAATCAGCAGGTCTGGCTGATAGACAATCGGGGAGCCGATTGGGGAATCCGAGACGATCACCGAGCAATTCGAAGTGCCCCCGCGCTGTTCGGGGCCATAGGAGGGATACCAGGAAACCTGGCAGCCGGCAGCCTGGGCGGCCTGCGTCAGCATAATCCCCAGACTCAGCACACCCTGCCCGCCAAAACCGGCAATCTTGACCTGCGCTTCGCCCTGCACGGTCGCCCCGCTCACCGGTGGAACCGTTGTCTCCAGATCGAAAATCTTTTCCAGAGAAGCGGTGCTGAAATCGCTTTGCGGGCGCTGGAAAGCCATGGCCTCCGCAGTCAGATCGCGGAAATTTTTCACCGGGAATTCTTTCATCATTTCCTGGTTGATCCACTCATTGTTGGCGACTGGGGAGATACCCAGGTTGGTCGGACAAGGTGAAAGCACTTCAACGAAAGTATAGCCCTTGCCATCGCGCTGAATTTCCATTGCCTTACGCACTGCTTTGCGGGCATTACGGACATTGGCCGGATCGGAAAGTGCGACCCGTTCGACGTAGACAGGCGCTTTCAGGCTGCTGATCAGTTCGCACATATGCAAGGGATAGCCCTGGGTCATCGGGTCGCGTCCGCCCAGGCAGGTAATCGTTTTTTCGCCGATCAGGGTGGTGGGAGCCATTTGTCCGCCGGTCATGCCGTAAACCGTATTGTTGACAAAGAAAACCGCGATTTTTTCGCCGCGGTTGGCGGCCTGCAGAGTTTCGTTGAGCCCGATCGAGGCCAGGTCGCCGTCTCCCTGGTAGGAGATGACGACCTGATCCGTGGCGCGGGAGACTCCCGTGGCGACGGCCGGCGCGCGCCCGTGGGCGACCTGGATATTTCCGCAATCGAAGTAGTAGTATGCGAAGACGGCGCAGCCGACTGGGCTGATCATGACGCAGCGATCCTGCAGATCAAAATCGGCGAGTGCTTCACCGATCAGCTTGTGCAGAATACCATGGCCGCAACCGGGGCAGTAGTGCGTGGCGGTCGGAGCGGCACCCCCTTTGCGGGAAAATTCTTTATAAAGACCTTTGGTGCAGGTTATTTTTTCTGACATCTTTCACCTCAATATTTGACAGGAACAGCAGTTTGCACAGGCGTTTTAATACGTCAGTGAAGCTGGGTAGCAGTGGTACTTTTTTAACCACGAAAAACACGAACCGACACGAAAAAAATGCATGGCGGTAGGGTTAACTTCTTGCATGTATCGTTTTTGCCATGAATTTTTTTCGTGTCATTTCGTGCCTTTCGTTGTTCAAAAAGAATTTCCCCGTTACCCAAGTTCACTGACGTATTACCAGACGTTTTTTATTTTCCCGCAACGGCCAGGATTTTTTCTTTGACCTGATCGAGCGTCAACAGATTGCCACCGAGGCGATTGACAAGTTCAACCGGACGCGAGCAATTGATCGCCAGTCGGATGTCATCGGCCAGCTGACCATTGCTCATCTCGACACTGATAAAGGTGACTCCCGAACCTGCGGCAAGCGCCTGCAGCTGCTTCTTCGGGAAAGGAAACAAGGTCTTAGGACGGAACAGGCCCACTTTCAAGCCCTGCGCACGCGCCTTTTCCACGGCAGATTTGCAGATGCGCGAGGAAATCCCGTAGGCCACCAGGATAATCTCAGCATCGCTGGTCTGTTGCTCTTCAAAGAGGACTTCCTCCTCTTCAATGGCGGCATATTTTTTCTGCAGGCGGTTGTTGAAGGTTTCGAGCTGGTCGAAATCAAGAAAAATACTGGTCACCAGATTGTTGCGGGTTTCCGGGGTGGCTGCAACCGCCCAGCTGTTATCGGCGACCGGCTGAAACGCCTTTTCCGGGAAGCTTAGCGGTTCGATCATCTGTCCAAGGACGCCATCGGCTAGCACATAGACAGGGATGCGCCACTTGTCAGCCAGTTCAAAGGCTTTGATCGTCGCATCGCACATTTCCTGGACGCTGTTGGGAGCTAGAACGATGCAACGGTAATTGCCGTGACCACCGCCTTTGACGACCTGATTGTAGTCGGCCTGTTCGGGACCGATATTGCCTAAACCAGGCCCGGCGCGCATGATGTCAACGATGACCGTCGGCAGTTCCGCACCAGCCAGATAGGAAATGCCCTCCTGCATCAGGCTGATGCCCGGGCCGGAGGAGGCGGTAAAGACGCGGTGCCCGGCAGAGGCGGCGCCATAGCACATATTGATCGAGGCCTCCTCCGATTCCGCCTGCACAAATTTTCGTCCAAGCATCGGATAGTATTTCGAGGCCTCATGCAGAACTTCACTGGCCGGAGTGATAGGATATCCGAAAAAACAGTCGGAACCTGCATAGAGGGCTCCGACAACCACGGCAGTATTGCCTTTAACAAGTTTGGTAGCCATAATCTTCCAGAATTTTTATCGGTTTGCTGAACAATAATAACGAGCGATCAGTCTTTGGCCGGAATATGCACTTCAATGGCATTGGGCTCCGGACAATTGTAAAAACAGTTGTTGCAGCCAATGCACCCGGTACCACTGTAGACTACATAATGGTAACCGCGATCATTCAATTCCTTGCCAATCTGCAACACTTTCTTCGGGCAAGATTCAACACAACGCCCGCAAGACTTGCATTCCACAGCGTTGATCAACGGATATGGCTTGCTGCGATCAATTTCCATAATACATAAACCCCTTCAATACAAAATTTTTAAAAGAAACTTTAATATAATGTTTTGCCCGGGATATTCAACTCGAAAAGGGTGCAGGGTGCAGGGTGCAGGGAAAAGGGGAAAGTCAAAACCGCTCCCATGCAATTTTTTCGGGTCGTTTCGTGCTTTTCGTTGTTCAAAAAGAATTCCTGACGCATGACCAAGTTATGTCCTATAGGCCGGTCACAATCATGCGGAAAATTAAGGAGTTAGAGACAGGGCACAAAACTTAATGATTTTTTATGCAAAAAAACCTCAAAAACGCTATCGGTTGGGTTTGCATTCAGTTTTGACAGCATATATAGTGTCAGGGTTGCCGAGAATTCTCTCCTGGCGATTGATTTCGTTCAGG
>JAQVUB010000152.1 GCA_028699735.1 Lentisphaeria bacterium
GGCAGTTATGATAAGTTTCCAGGGAAGGGGTTGCGCTGCCCAGCAGGATCGTGGCCTTTTCGAGTTTGCCGCGGACGACGGCGACGTCCCGGGCGTGATAGCGGGGAATTTCCTCCTGCTTGTAGCTGTTTTCATGCTCTTCGTCGACGATGATCAGGCCAAGATTGCGGAACGGGGCAAAAATTGCCGATCTTGCGCCGACGGCAATCGGGCTGCGACCGTCATTGATGCGGTTCCATTCGTCAAAGCGTTCACCGTCACTCAAGCCGCTGTGCAGGACGCTGACCAGGTTTCCGAAACGCTGACGGAACAGGTCGCAGGTTTGCGGTGTCAGGGAAATTTCCGGCACCAGAACGATGGCCTGGCGTTCGAGTTCGAGGCAGTGCTGAATGGCCTGCAGATAAACTTCGGTCTTGCCGCTGCCGGTGACTCCGTGCAGCAGAATGGTTTCCGCATCGCGTCTATCGAGGGATTCGACGATCCGGGTCAGAGCGGCCTGCTGCTGAATGGTCAGGGTTTTGGGTGTATCCGGCTGAATGATCGTATCGCGAAAGGGATTGCGCTCGACGACCCGTTTTTCTTTGCAGAGCCAGCCGTCTTTGCAGAGTGAGCTGATCAGGCTTTCACTGGCTTCGACCAGACCCAACAATTCCCGGACGGGCAGGGCGCCGACCCGGTGCAAAGCACGGATGACTGCTTGCTTCTTTTCGCTGAGGGCATCAAAATCCGCATCAAAATTGGCCGCTTTGGCAGTCAGGGTGACATAAAAGAGCTGCTTGTGCTCCATTTCGCCCTTGCGGACTACAGCAGGCAACATGGCCCAGACCGCATTTTCGATGGGGCAGCAGTAGTACTGGCTGATCCATTCGGCCAGTTTGAGCAGCTGCGGAGGCATCTGCCGGGAGTCGGCTTCCAGACTCAATAGGGCTTTCAATTCACTGAAGGCAGATGAGTTTTTTAAACGGATGACATATCCGGGGCGTGAACTGGTTTTTAGCGGGGCAATGACCCGGCTGCCGATCTGGATCTGGTCGCGCAACTGTGGCGGAACCAAATAATCGAGACCTTTGTCTAATGCTAAGTTGAAAACGATTTCGGCAATCATATCGCCTAACAATAAACGGTCAATGCGTTTTCGCAAGCTGAGTTTTTTAAACAACAAAAAGCACGAAAAGGGGCGGAAATTTCGTGTTTTTTGGTGTTTTTCGTTGTTAAAAAAGGTGGTGAACTTATATTAGCAGTTTATCTCGAATGGCCTGCAAGGGCCTTGTGTTGATTGGTAGATGAAGGAGAAATGTGTCGATGAGTAAGAAGCATCAATTTAAGACTGAAGTGCAGCGTTTGCTGGATCTGGTGATTCACTCTCTGTATTCGAACAAGGAGATTTTTCTGCGGGAATTGCTGTCCAATGCCTCGGATGCGATAGACCGGGCCCGTTTTGAATCGCTGAAAGACCAAAGCATTCTGGAGAATGATCCGGACTGGAAGATCAAAATTACCGTTGATGCCACGGCTAAGCTGCTGACGATATCCGATAATGGTATTGGGATGAGCTCTGAGGAAGTGGAGAAGAACATCGGTACGGTTGCCAACTCCGGTACCAAGCGTTTTCTCGAACAGCTTCAGGAAAACAAGGAGAATCTGCCACCGGAACTGATTGGGCAGTTCGGTGTGGGATTTTATTCCGCGTTCATGATTGCCGATAAAGTGACGGTCATTACCCGCCGCGCCGGGGATGCCAAAAGTGCGGTGCGCTGGGAGTCTGCAGGTGATGGTTTTTATACGATCGAGCCCGCCGAACGCGAAAAGCGCGGCACGGATGTGATTCTGCATTTGACGGAAGACCATGCGGAGTTTTTGGAGGAGTGGAAGATTCGCAAGATTATCAAGAAGTATTCGGATTTTGTTGAGCATCCCATCTGCATGGATATTACCCGTGAGGAAGTCGAGCGCGGTGAAGACGGCAAGCCAGTCGAGGGAGCCGAGAAGAAGGTGACGGTTACGGAAGAGACTTTGAATTCGCGCAAGGCGATCTGGCTGCGTCCGAAAACCGAGATCAGCAAAGAGAATTACGACGAATTCTACAAACATATCAGCCATGATTTTCAGGAGCCTTTCGAGACGATCCACTGGAATGTCGAAGGGCAGGCGGAATTCAAAGCACTCGTCTATATCCCGCAACGTGCCGGCATGGAATTTTTCATGCCGGAGCAGAAGGAGAAAGGTCTGCAGCTGTATGTGCACCGGATCTTTATCACCGACCATTGCGAAGAGCTGCTGCCGAATTATCTGCGATTCCTGCGCGGCGTCGTCGATTCCTCTGATCTGCCGCTGAATGTCTCCCGGGAAATTCTTCAGGAAGCGCGGGCCATCAAGATCATTCACAAGAATATCACCAAAAAAGTGCTTGAAACTCTGGCGGAAATGAAGGAGAAGCAGCCGGAGCGCTATGCTACCTTCTGGACCAATTTCGGCAAAATCCTCAAGGAGGGCCTGCACAGCGATTTTGAAAACCGCACGCGCCTGCAGGATCTTCTGCTGTTTGAGACCTCGACGACCGAGGCAGGCAAGCGCGCTTCGCTCGATGAGTATGTCAAACGCATGCCCGAGACGCAGAAGGATATCTATTATGTGACTGCAGAAGATCGCCGCGCCGCCGAAAATTCTCCGCAGCTGGAGATTTTCCGCAGCAAGGGATACGAAGTTTTATTCATGACCGATCCGATTGACGAATGGATTGTCAATGACATCGGCACCTTCCAGGAAAAGAAGCTGGTCTGCATCAGCAAAGGCGATGTTGACCTCGACAGCGAAGAGGAAAAAAAGAGCAAAGAGGAAAGCCGCAAAAAAGCCGCCGAGGAAAACAAGGATCTGATGTCCCGGCTCAGCGAAATTTTGAAGGAGAAAGTCAAGGAAGTGCGTTTTTCCAAGCGTTTGACTGAGAGTGCGTGCTGCCTGGTCAGCGATGAATGGTCAATGGGCGTGCAGATGGAGAAAATTCTCAAGGCGATGCAGCAGGATGTGCCTTCCTCGAAACGCATTCTGGAATTGAATCCGGAACATGCTCTGATCGGGGTCATGCGAAAGTTGCATGAGAAGGACAGCAAGCATCCGAAACTCGAAGAATACGCTTCCCTGCTTTATGATCAGGCTCTACTGATGGCACAGCTGCCGATCGAAGATCCCCTGGCCTTTGCCAGACGCGTCAGCTCCCTGATGGCCGAAGAAGGCGGCAAAATCACGGAATAAAGGACTTTTTTTAACAACGAAAAGACACGAAAAGGCACGAAATTTTTTTAAGGGGTTGTTTCTTTGGCGGATGAGACCGCATGCATGAAATACGATCAACCCCTGTTTTTTTCACAGTCCGTTGACTGGAAATGGTACACAAGGTAAAACATGAAGAAGTTGCGTTATGGGATTATTGGTGCGGGGGGCTGTGGAGCCGGGAAGCATCTTGCGTCGTATTCTCTGCTGCCGGACGACATCCAGATCATCGCAGTTTGCGACATTCGTGGCGAGCGAGCCGATCAAATGGCTGATGCCTACAATGCGGAAGCGTCCTATACCGATTATAAGGAGATGCTGAAGAATGAAAAGCTCGATCTGGTCAGCGTGGCGACTCCGAATCATATGCATGCGCCTGCGGCGATAGCTGCGTTGCAGGCGGGCTGTCATGTGCATTGCGAAAAACCCGCATCGTTGACCCCAGCTCTGGTGCAGTCGATGGTTGATGCCAAGAATCAGTCTGGCAAGAAGCTGATGATTGGGCTGAACAATCGTTTCACCAACTGGGCTCAGCTGGCCAAAAAGTGGGTCGAGGCGGGGCGTCTTGGGGAGATTTATCATGCCAAATGCGGTTGGAAACGCCGTCGCGGCATTCCTGGGAAAGGGGGCTGGTTCACGACGAAGGCACAGTCCGGCGGCGGACCGCTGATCGATCTGGGCGTGCATTTTCTGGATGTCAGCAATTACCTGATGGGTTTTCCGGAGCCGGTAGCGGTTTCGGGTCAGACGTACAGCAAGTTTGCGGACAAGCAGGCATTCAATCCGAATGCCAGCGGCTATACCGGTACCTATGATGTCGAAGACCTGGCTGTGGGCCTCATTCGCTATGCCAATGGCTGCACGATGGAACTCGAGTTCAGCTGGGCCTCGAATATCGAGGAAGAATATACCTATGTTGAACTCTATGGTGACCAGGGCGGCCTGCGCTTCGCAAAAGCACAATTGACCCTGATTGAAGATTTCAATGGTACCATCCTGAAAACGGCGCCGGTACTGCGCAACGACGAGAACTGGGGGAATGTCGAAACGCGGCACTTTGTCCACTGCATCCGCAAAGATGAAGAGGTGCTGGCACGCCCGGAGGAAGCGGTTATCATCATGAATATGATCTGCGGCCTCTATCAGTCCGCCGCCAAAGGCAAAGAAGTCAAACTGAAAAATTGAGCAGCCGAAAGATTTTTTTAACAACGAAAAGACACGCAAAAGCACGAAAAATTTCTTAATGCTTGTTGCTTTGACGGATGGAGCCGCTTGAGAAATTTGGCGTGAGCTGGTTGTTCTTTTAGCTGGGAGAGAGTTTCTTCCAGAAAACAGGTATTTATGAGCAAAGAAGCGATGACAACAGAGAAATCGGGGGGGGAATCCGAAAATGACTCGTGCCCGGTCGGCAAATGGCACCATTGGTTTCAGGTGCCGGAAGTCTGGATCATTGCTCTTTCTTTTTTCTGTTTTGCGTGGCTGGCGCTGTGGTATTATGGTTTGGTGACTGGAGTTGATGCCGACACCCGCAAAAAGGCCGGGGTTCTTCTGAGCACGGTTGCCGCGCATCTGGTTGGTGGCATCATCCCCGGGGTCAGCACCTGCGCTGCGTCTCCGCAATACAGCGTTTGGGATAATATCCTGATCAATATGCTGACTTCCACCAGCGTCGTCTCGCTCGTCTATGGATTCTTCTGCCTGTCCTGCCGGAAATTGCTGAAGATTCCCTATCTCGAGGGTACCTTTCGTGATTTGCGGGAATCTGCCAATTCTCAGAAGCAAACCTGGGTGCGTCTGGGGATTCCCGGAATTTTTCTTTTTGTGTGGATTCCGTTGTTCATGACTGGGCCGATTGTCGGGTCGATCCTTGGGCGGCTGATCGGGCTGGGTCTCTTTGTTAATCTGTTTACGGTGATCTCAGCCAGTCTGACCTCCATCATAACCTGGGTCTTCTTCTGGAATCAGCTTTCCCGTTTCATCAATGAAGACTGGCTGAAATTTCTGTCGCTGGGCGTGGTATTGCTGATCCTCAGTTATATTCTTTACACCAGGCTGAGGACAGTCCGGAAACATAAAGAAACTGGCGAGGTCTGAACATGGAGCACAAAAATGATTTTTTTGGGAGGACGTTTGCGTTTGTCCTTCTGTTGATGTTCGGCCTGTTTTGCTCCTGCCGGAAGATGGCTCCAGTGCAAAGTGCGTTTACTGCCTGGCAGAATGACTGGCAGGGAATTCCGATGACGGCCATCAGTCACAGCGAAGGACTGAATCTTTTTCTGCCGCCTGCTCCTGTCTTTTTCGCTTCAACCAAAAGTGATGTCGAGCCTGCTCCGCAAATTCGCTGGAATGACCTCGGCCCGGCCAGTGCAGCCCTCGATGATTACTGCCAGGCATGGAGTTCCATCCTGCAGCGGAAATTGCCTGTTGTGATGGATTTGCCGCCCGCCATTTTCCTGCCGCCACCCCCATGGATGACGGCACTGGCGGAAGAAGATTTTCAGAGCACTGCCAACTTTCTCTATCAGGCTTTGAGCAAAGAAGGGCTGACCCCTAACCAGAAAAAGCAGCTGGAGCTGCTTTTCGTTTTTCATGAACAGCAACGCCAGCTTTCTGCAGTACTGAATTTTGTTGATAAAATCAACCGTGGACAGGAATGTGACCTCGAAATCGCCCTGCATCAATTCCGGATATTCCGGGAATTTCAACAGAAATTTTCCGGGCATCTGGAGGGAACTCTGATGGCGGATTTGCTGCTTCCCTCGAAGATGGCCGATGAAGTTCTGCAGCCTTTCATTGCGCTGCCGCAATTGGAAAAACCGCAACATTGCCTTCCTTCGTTGTGGATGGCGGTGCGCGAAACGGATAAGTGTCCGATTTCAGCTGCCGAAAAGACGCTGGAGTACTGGCGCAGCCTGAACCCCGTTCCGCTGCGTTTTGCCGCCATCCGGGAGGATTTGCAACAAGGTTTGCCGCAACCTTTGGACGGTTTCACCTGGCTGGTCATGAGCTTTGACAGCCCGCAACCGGATTCAGAAGCCGAATTTCATCTGGCTTTTCTGCCGCTTCCGGAGCAGACCGAAGTCTTTCTGAATGGAATTGCGCAACCCTGCACCGCAAATCAGCCACTTGTCCTCAAAATAAAATCCGCAGAAAAACCCGAAGATACTCAGCTGCTTGCTTTGCGCTTTCCCAACGCCAGCCTGGGCACACCCCTCTGGCCACCCTGGCTGGTGAAATCGATCGCAC
>JAQVUB010000153.1 GCA_028699735.1 Lentisphaeria bacterium
GGCCTAACGGCCTTGCTTGCCCTGGGCTGGTATGTCACGCCCCTTCGGGGTTAATTCGGGGACAGGTTCCGTCCGTGTTCCGTCCGTGTTCTAAAACTTTGGTTGTGGGCGCCAGTCCACCCCAGGTTTTTCGTGTCTTTTCGTTGTTAAAAAATGGATTATTTTCCGATGCAGAAGCGTGCGAAGATTTGGTTCAGGATATCGTCGGAGAGGGTTTGTCCGGTAATTTTTCCCAGTTCGCTGATTGCCTGATGCAAAGCGGCTGCGGCCAGTTCCCAAGTTTCCTTTTCCAGCTGCTGCATGGCCTTGCGGATTTGTTCTGCGGCGGCCTGCATCGAGTGGCAGTGCCGTTCGCTGACCGCAAAATCAATTTCCAGGCTGCTTTTTCCCTGCCAGACGAATTTTTCAATCGCGTCATAGAGAGGTTCGAGACCTGTGCCATCCAGGGCGCAGGTGTAAAGCAGGGTTTCATCCGGAAAGTCCGTGGGGGGCGTTGCCGGAATTTCCGCCAGGCAGTCGGCTTTGTTGGCAATATAGAGGACTTTGCCGGGGGGGCGTTCCTGTTCGAGGAGTTGTGGCTGCCATGGCAGCGAGGCATCCATCACCCAGAGAATCAAATCCGCCGCCGCCAGATTTTTCCGGGTTCGCTCGATGCCGATGCGCTCGATCGTATCTCCGCCATGGCGGATGCCGGCCGTATCGATCAGATGGATGGGAATTCCGCGGATACTGACCGGCACTTCGATGCTGTCACGCGTGGTGCCGGGGATATCTGAAACGATGGCGCGTTCCTGGCCGAGAATGGCATTGAGCAGGCTGGATTTGCCGACATTGGGGGCACCGGCAATCGCCAGCTTGATGCCGCCACGCAGGATTTCTCCCTGTCGGCGGCTGGCAGCGCAGCGTTCAAGTTGCTGCTCGATCTCCTCCAGCTGCTCTGTCAGCTGGGGGATACTCTGCCATTCGAGATCCTCTTCCGGAAAATCGAGTCGTGATTCTATTTCCGCAAGCAGCATGAGTAAATCCTGATAAAATTTTGTTATACCCCGTCCGAAGTTTCCATCCAGCTGCCGGTTGGCCAGTTGCAATGCGGCTTCTGAGCCTGCCCGGATCAAATCAGCCACTGCTTCGGCCTGAGTCAGATCCATCCGGCCATTCAAGAAAGCCCGTTTGCTGAATTCACCGGGATCGGCCAGCCGGCAACCGGCAGCCAGCAGGGCGCGCAGTGCCAGTTGTGCACATAAGGCTCCTCCATGGCAATGCAGTTCGACGACATTTTCGCCGGTATAACTGTGCGGCCCCGGCATGTGTACTGCCAGACATTCCTGGTCAATGACTTCACCACTGGTCTGGCAAAGCTGTCCCAGAGCCAAGGCCCTGGGAGGCAATTCAGCAAGGCCGCAGCGCCCGCTCCAAAGCCGGGATGCGATCGCTACGGACTGCGGCCCGGAAAGGCGGAGCATAGCTACTGCTCCGCCTACTGCAGTGGCTGGGGCGCAAATGGTATCTTCTGGATAGGCGTTGTCGTGCACAGAATTATTACAGCAGGGGAATCTGATTTTCGCGGCAGCTGCGGGTCATATCCTCCGGCCAGAGGCTGGCTTGGATTTCACCAATATGCGCTTTCTGCAAATACAGCATGCAGAGTCGGGACTGTCCGATGCCGCCGCCGATACTCAGGGGCATTTCGCCGGCCAGCAAGGATTTGTGCCAGGAAAGGCCGAGGCGTTTGTTTTGGCCGCGCAATTCCAGTTGCCGTAACAGGGTCGCTTTATCGACGCGGATGCCCATAGAGGAAAGTTCGTAGGCGCGATCCAGAACTGGATTGAAGACGACGATATCGCCATTCAGTCCCTGGTGTCCCGGGGTGGTCGGTGTTGACCAGTCGTCATAATCCGGGGCGCGTCCGTCATGCGGTTGACCGCTGCCCGGCAGGGCTGCGCCGATGCCAATAATGAAAACTGCGCCAAATTTCCGGGCGGCCAGATTTTCACGCTCGCGGGCAGGTACCTCGGGGTATTCCTTTTCCAGGTCTTCCGCATGCAGAAATTCAATGTTTTCCGGCAGGAAGGGTTTCAAGACCGGATAATCCTGGCAGATGTAGCGCTCGGTGCGGCGGATTGCATAATAAATCCGCCGCACGGTCTCTTTGAGATATTCCAGATTGCGGTCGCTGTCCAGGACTACCCGTTCCCAATCCCATTGATCGACATAAATCGAATGAATATTATCCAGGGATTCCTCGTCCGGGCGGATGGCATTCATGTCGGTGTAAATTCCTTCACCGGGAGTGGCCTTCAGGTGTCCGAGCTTCATGCGTTTCCATTTGGCCAGCGAATGCACGATTTCGGCCTTGGCCTGGCCGAGATCGCCGATAGGAAAGGAAACCGGTCGTTCGATGCCGTTCAAGTCATCATTGACCCCCGTTCCTTCGAGCACAAAAAGCGGGGCGGTGACCCGTTTGAGATTCAGTTCAAAGGCCAGGTTGTTCTGAAAATGCTGCTTGATTTTGCCAATGGCCTCTTCCGTGCGCAATTCGTCCAGCAGAGGACGGTAATCCTTGGGAATGTAAAGGGAAGACATGAAATTTCCTTGGATGGAATCCGATCTGTTAATAAAGGATAAAAACACGAGTAATACGTCAGTGAAGCGAGGTGCAGTGGCCTTTTTTTACAACGAAAGACACTAACGACACGAAAAAATTTCATGGGATGAGCAACGCAATCCCGCAGTCAAAGTCATTTCCCATGAAATTTTTTCGTGTCGTTTCGTGTTTTTTCGTTGTTAAAAAAAAGTCCATGCCGGGTTATTTTTTCATGATGCTGTTGACGAGGATGACCGGGCGGCTCCAGCCTGGGATTTGCACTTCCTTGCCGCTGATCTCGACATCCTGGTTTTCCCACTGGCGCAAATCCAGCAGTGTGCTTTTTAAATAGCACAGCGGGTGCAGTGTGTAATTTTTACGCTCACAGAGCACATGGCTGGCATTTTGTGAAGCCTGATTGCGTAATGAAAGCAGAAGACCAGTCCAACGGACTGTCTCCAGTTCTGTTTTTTCCGTTTTTACGACTTCCTCCGGCGTTTTTGCCTCCGCTTGGATTTCGTCAGAGGGAGGTATTTTTTCTTCTTCGGCAGCCGGTTTTTCCGCTGGAGGAGCCTTGGTTGTTTGTTCTGCGGGCTGCACCTGAACGGTTACGGATGCAGAGGCTGTTTGTGGCGGCGGTACCGGAACCGTCAGCAGAAGACGTTTCTTCCCCGATTCAACGGGGGCAGGTGCCGCATTTGCGGCGGCTGCGGCTTCAGCCGTGGCCGCTTCCCGAGCCTCCTTCTGTTTCTGCAATTCATTGACCGAACGAGCCTGTTTTTCTGCTTCCTCCTTCAGAACGGCCAGGCGTTTGGCATCCTCCTCCGCTTGCCGGGTGATCTCTTCGCGCTCCTTCTTGCTTTGCTCGATGCGAAGAGCCATTTCACGTTTTTCAAGAGTCAGCTGTTCCGCTTCGAGACGGGCTGCTTCCAGTTTGGCTGTTTCAGCACGGGTTGCCAATTCCATGCGCTCACGTTCGAGACGAAGCTGATTGACCTGTGCCTCTGCATCCGTCAAACCCTTCTGCAGGGCAACGATCGCTTCCAGAGTGGCGGCCTGCTTTGCTTCCGTTTCCTTTTTCTTCTCCTCGGCCTCAAACGCTTTTTTGATGGCTTCCTCGGCTTTCAAAACGGCTTCCGCACGTTCTTTTTCCAGCTGTTCGGCCTCTGCACGAGCCTGATCCGCTTGCCGTTGGGTCTCCTGGCGTACCCGTTCGATGGCTTCTGCTGTTTTTTGCGCTTCCTGCTCCCATTTTTCTTTTTCCGTCATGACCGTCTGAGCTTTTTGCTCGGCGGCCTGTTTCTGGGCTTCCAGCTGTTTTTGTTCCTCAGCCGCCAGCAGCAGAGCCTTTTCGCGCTCGACGCGCGCCAGAGCCGCTTTTGCCTCGGCGGCCTCCTTCAAAGCCTGCAATCGTTCCGCTTCGCGCTGCAAATCTGTTACCACTGCGGAGTCAGCCTGCGTCGCCTTCTGCAACTTTTCCGCCTCGATGCGCAATTTTTCCAGGCGTTCCTGTTCGGCTTTGAGGTTTTCCTGTTGGCGAGCATGTTCCTGCTTCAGCAAATTGCGCTGTTGTTCAAGGGCGGCCAATTCCGGAGCGGTCATGGTGACCTCTGCTGTCTGCGCTTTCTGCTCTGGTGCTACCGGTTCGCCATCGAGCACGACAAAGGCGCTGCTGACCCAGGCGCTGGCAATGCGTGGCGGCTGCACCTGTACCCAGCCATTGGAGGGGAAACCAATCGTTTTGACCATCGTACCCGGTGGAATCCGGAAAAAGGGCGTGAAGAAATCGCCGGCGCCGGCGGACATGAAACAGGTATCTGATATCACCTTGTTTTCAGCGTTCAAGTGTTCTGCACGAACCCAGCCCCGCACCGACTCCGGCAGCAGAATCTCATACCAGTCGTCTTTTTTCCCGACGACCTGAACCGAATCTCCCCGTTTCAGCTGGCCAAGACGCTCATAATACGAGGCTGGCTTGGCTCGAATGATCAACGCATCACTGGATACTGTCCCGCGTTTTAAAACAGTCTCCTGCCCCAAAACAACCAGAACGGTCTGCAGCAGCAGAATGGACAGCAACCAATACAGGCTGAGTTTTTGCATGACTTTCCCTTTTTTTGTTTTACTGCCGAAATCAAAGTCGAGACCGAATGTAAACGTAAAGCTGGTGACGGAGGAATTCTCTTTGAACAACGAAAAGCACTAAACGACCCGAAAAAATTTCATGGAAGTGTCGTTGACTGCTAGCATGCGTCGTCCTTTCCATGAAATTTTTTCGGGTCATTTTGTGTCTTTTGTTGTAAAAAAAATACCACTGTCACCCAGCTGACGCATTACGTTCGAATTTCAGAGAATGTTTTCTTCGGTTGCCGACAGATTGTCCTCTTTGCCATCCCAGCAGTAGGTGCAAAGTGATTTCTTTGCAAGTCCGATCGCCTTGATCATATCTTCCAAAGTTTGATATTTTAACGAATCAAAGCCCATTTCCTTGCGGATTTGTTCCACCATGGCGGCGTATTGCGGAGTCGATGAATCCGCATATTGCTCCAGATTTTTGTTTTCGTCCCCTTCGATAGCCTGGACTGCACGCCGGGCGACCAGCTCGAGGCTCGAACGGCTCGGCGAAAAATTCAGGTATTTGCAGCTGAAGAGGATTGGCGGGCAGGCGGAACGCACATGCACTTCCTTCACCCCAAATTCCGGCAGGCGGGCAAAAGTGTCTTTCAGCTGTGTGCCCCGTACAATCGAATCCTCGCAGAAAAGCAGACGTTGGCCCTTGATAAACTCGGAAATGGGCAGCAACTTCATTTTGGCGACATGACGGCGTTCTTTGCTGACGGAGATGAAACTGCGCGGCCAGGTGGGCGTATATTTGACGTAGGAACGCCGGTAAGGAATGTCCGCCTTTACGGCATAGCCGAGGGCATGCGCCGTGCCGGAATCCGGTACCCCGGCAACCGCATCGACCTGCAAGCCCTTGTCACGTACCGCTAAAGCCTCACCACAGCGATAACGCACCGCCTCGGCATTGATATTTTCATAGGAGGAAGCTGGAAAGCCGTAGTAAATCCACAGGAACGCACAAATGCGCATGTGGGAAACGGGTGCTGCGATCTGTTTCAGGCCGCTGCTTGTCATCAGGATGATTTCTCCGGGTCCAAGCCATCGGCAGACCTTGTATCCCAGGTTATGCAGGGCACAGGATTCGAAAGCGGCGGCATAGCCTCCTTCTTTTTGACCGATGACAATCGGAGTGCGTCCCATACGGTCACGGGCCGCATAGATTCCGTCTTCACTGAGCAGCAGCAGCGAACAGGATCCCTCGACGCGTTGCTGGACATTACGGATGCCTTCGGCAAAACTTTCTTTCTGGCAAATCAGGGATGCAATGATTTCGGTGGGGCTGACATCATCGCCGGCCATTTCGGAAAAATGCGCTTTAGCGAGGGCAAAGGCTTCCTCCTTGAGCTGGGTCAGATTATTGACCTTGGCGACGGTGGTAATGCCGAATTTTCCGATTCTGCCGGCGATTGTCAGGGGCTGATCGTCAAAATCGCTGATCGAGCCAATGCCGATTTTGCCATGCAGGCGTTCGAGTTCGCATTCGAACTTTGAGCGGAACTGGTCATGCCGGATATCATGAATGACCCGGGTGAAACCCTTATCACCCTGTACCATCATGCCGCCGCGCTGGTTGCCGAGGTGCGAATGATAATCAATCCCATAGAATAAATCATCAACACAATCTGAATCGGATACAACTCCGAAAAAGCCACCCATAAAATGCCGCCTTTAAAAGGTTGGAAAAGGAAGAAAAAAAACCTCTGGTCAAGATAAAAATATAACCGGGCGGAAGGCTCTTCGCAAACCGGTAAATGCTGATCTGTTGCAGGGAATGCTTTTTTAACAACGAAAAACACGAAAGGGC
>JAQVUB010000154.1 GCA_028699735.1 Lentisphaeria bacterium
ATCCTGAAACCCTCAGAAAAAGACTGCCAGGAAGCCGGCGTGGCACTGCAGGATGTCCTGGACGGACGCGCCTGCTGGACTGGCGAAGGCGTCCTGTTTAACTCCGCAAACGCCGAGGTCTCGATCAATGAGCTGCCGGTGAGCGAAGCGAAACAAAAAATCTCGGACTGGCTGGAAAGCAAGGGGATTGGCAAAGCAACCGTCAACTTCAAGTTACGCGACTGGCTCTTTTCCCGGCAGCGTTACTGGGGTGAACCCTTTCCGCTGATCCATCATCCCGATGGCTCCGTAAGCCTGGTACCGGAAAGCGAACTGCCGGTCTTGCTGCCGGAACTGGAGGATTATAAACCCACGCCGGATGGCGAACCCCCGCTGGCTCGCGCCAAAGAATGGCTACAATACCAGGACAAGGCCAGCGGCGACATCTGCCTGCGTGAAACCAATACCATGCCGCAATGGGCCGGCTCCTGCTGGTATTACCTGCGCTATATCGACCCCCACAACGACCTGGCTGGCTGGGATGCCGAAAAAGAGAAATACTGGATGCCGGTGGATTTGTACGTCGGCGGCGCCGAACACGCCGTGCTGCATCTGCTCTATTCGCGTTTCTGGCACAAAGTGCTTTATGATCTCGGTCTCGTCAGCCATCCGGAACCCTGGAAACGCCTGATCCATCAGGGTATGATCCTGGGAATCTCCTACAAGGATCAGCGAGGCGCGCTCGTGCCCAATGACCTCGTCGAAAACCGCGACGGGAAATACTTCCACAAGGAAAACGGCGAAGAGCTCAGCATGCTCCCCGCAAAAATGTCAAAATCCCTGAAAAATGTCGTCAATCCTGATGAGATCATCCGCCGCTATGGAGCCGATGCTTTCCGTCTTTATGAAATGTTCATGGGGCCCCTGCGCGAAGTCAAACCCTGGAATACCGATGGCGTCGAGGGCGTCTCACGCTTCCTGTACCGTGTCTGGAAAATGATCATCAACCCCGATAACGGCGAACTGGTACCGGAAATCTCCTCCGAACCCCAGGATGCGGATGGCGATCGCCTGTTGCATCAGACAATCAAAAAGGTGACCGAGGACATTGAAAGCCTGAGCTACAACACGGCCATCAGTCAGCTGATGATCTTTGTCAATGAATTCAGCCGTCTGAAAAACCGCAATATCGAGGCGATGAAGAGCTTCGTTCTGCTGCTCAGCCCGCTGGCACCCCATATCGCTGAAGAACTCTGGCAACGCCTGGGCAACGCCGAAACACTCGCCTATGCAACATGGCCTTCCTGCGATGAAAGCAAACTCAAAATTTCGGAAATCGAAATCGCTGTGCAAATTAACGGCAAACCGCGCGTTCGCATGCACATCCCCGCCGAAACAGAACAACAGGAAATGATCCGGCTTGCCCTGGAAAATGCCGACGTCGCCAAACAGATCGATGGCAAAACGGTCGTCAAAACCATTGCGGTGCCCGGACGACTGGTGAATATCGTCGTCAAATTGTAAACAACGAAAAAACACGAAATTTTCGGGGCGTTTCGTGCCGTTCGTTGTAAAAAAAGCTTTAAACTCTGGGAAAACGAACATGACTCGCATTGGAAAAAGCAAAAAAATCGCCCTGTTTTTTCTGCTGGTACTGTTATTGATCTGCTTCCTGGCCACCACCTGGTTTCTGGTGACCAGAAGCTATCGCGAAGTGGGATATTTTCAGCAGGCTCTGCAGGAATATAAACTTGGCGAGACCGATAAAGCCAAAGGGCGGATGCAGAGTGTCATCCAGGATGACTGGAACAACGAACTGGCCATCGTCACTCTGGCAGAATGGTTCGATACCGACAAAGAGTGGAATTACTCCTCCTGGCTCTGGCTCAGAGCCGCTAGCCTTAATACCTTCAAACCCGAATACCTGAAAAATGCACAGCAGGCTTTCTTCCGTTGCAGGGCATTCCAGGAAACCTTCAACGCCTTCGAACAGAAAAAAAATCCGCTCAGCGACAACGAAACCCTGCAATATGCTTATGCGGCATTGAGCATCGGAGAAGGCAAACGCGCTCAGGAACTTTTGGACACCGTAAAATCCGAAGAGTTGCTGCAATCCCCACTGGGCAGGCTATTGCGCATTTATCTGCCTTACGACAAAGAAAAAGCGAAGGAAAAAACCTTCGACGCACTGACCGCTTTGCTCGAATGCGGCGATGCTTTCATCGTCTTCGAATGCCTCGTCGATCTTCATTTCCTCGAACTGACGCATTTCAAACGGCCCGAAGAAGCCATCAAACGCCTTGAACAGGCCGCCAACATCGACCCGCTCTGCGGCATACCAGCCCTGGGTGACTTCTATTTCACCGCACAACAATATGATAAGGCAGCAGAAACCTATCGGAAAAATCCGGATAACGGATTCTGGAGCCACGCACTGATCACCCACTACGCTGAAGCACTGGCTCTTACCCGGCAATCCGAAGAATTGGAAAAGCTGAGCAAAAAATGCCAGACCGGCGATAAAGAACTGCTTCTCTGCGGCTATTATCTTGATGCGCTGCTAGCACTGCTGAAAAACGATCCGGAAAAAATGGTCTTTTCCTTCGAAAAGACAGAAGGGCGTTTTCAGTCACCGATGGCACAGCTACTCAATTTGCTGGTAGAGATTCAGAAAAACAATCATTTTGAAATCGAAAACCTGACCCGTTTTTTTGTCTCTGGTGCAAATCTCAGGGAATTTCGTGCCCGTGCGGACCAGGCGCTTTTCCCGCATCTGAATAAGCTTTTACAGGATAATCAGTTGGCCAATGCCGCCGCCCTGGCCAGAATCATGCAGAAAGACCGCCAGCCCGACCTGCTGCTCACCCGCATCGATATTGCTGACAAAGCCCGCCAGGGAACTCTGGATATCGCCGATATGAAGAAGGCTATTCGACGCTTCCCTGAAGACCCATTCCTGCTGCGCCAGTCTGCCGAACTGAATCTGCAAACCGGCAACTGGATAAAAGCCATGCAGGAGATCGAAACCCTGCAGAAGGCAACGCCGGACAATGCCGATTTAGGCATGCTTTCCATCATAGCACTCTCCGGCCAGCAAAAATTCAACGAGGCAGACCTTATCTTTGCCGCCCTCCTGCAAAAAAAGCCGGATAATCTGAATTTGTTGAACAATTTCCTCAATTACTGCAATAGTCATAAACGCCTCGACTGCCTGCAAAAACAAATTCCCCCTCTTGAAAAAGCCACCCGCCCGGAAGTCCGCGACTACCTCCCTGTTCTCAAGGCCATGGCAGCTTTCCTGCAAAAAAACTTCAGCGAGACTGAAAAACAACTTTCCTCCCTGAATACCGGCAATCCAGAACTGCAATATCATGCAGGCTATATGCTGGGAGCCATGGATCGCATCCAACCCGCCATCGAATTCTACCGGAAAATCCCCAAAGACCACCCGAAATACAAGCTCTCCCGCCTCAATCTCTCTGAATTACTGACTCTCTCCGGCGAAAAAGCCGAAGCCCTGGCCATCGCCAAAAATATCTGGGAAGCGGCACCCGACTGGCTCGCAGCGCGTGAATGCTACGGACTTCGCCTGCTGGAACTGGGGCACTCTGAAAATGCTGCGGAAATCCTGGATACCCTGATTGTCAATCGAAATGCCACCGCACGTGTCCAGGATGGCTGGCACAAAGCCATGCAGCAGACCCTCGAAAAACAGTTCGCCGCAAACCAACTCGAAAACGCACAAAAAACAACCCGCAGAATCCTCCTGTACAGAGAAAAAGACCCCATGGCTTCCTCCTACTCAACACGCATCCAAAACGCACTCCTCGAACAAGAAAAAGCCGCACGCGAAAAAGCTCAGCAAAATTAACAACGAAAAAACACGATTTTTTTGACAGGTTGACGATCTTTTGCATAAACTCGCGTGCAATTTTCGCAAGCGATCTCATCCGTCAAAGCAACAACCCCTTTGAATTTTCGTGCCTTTTCGTGTAGTTCGTTGTTAAAAAAAATCACCGTTGCTTCATACATCCATGAATAACTCCATTCTATCCTGGCGCAATCATCTGCAACGCATCCCATTACCAGTGGCTCTGGTCTCCGCTGCGCTTTTCTTTTTTACCAGCGCCAAAATCCTTTTTTTCGCGCCTGGTGATGGCGGTAAATCCCTAGTATTGCTGTTGCTGGCACTGGCTATCTTTGTCAATTCCTGCAAGCTGCTGCCAGAATCAAGGCCGCCGACAACCAAAACATCGCTAAAAGACAAGTCACTTGCCTGGCTTCTTTTGCTGCTTTTCTTCCTGATTTTCGGCATTGCACATTTCTTCCCAGGTCATGACTTGACCGGCTTTTTCAATACCCTGCCAACCCTGCTCTTCTTCCTGGCCGCATTCTGTTTCTGGGGAGGATTCAAAAGCACCCTGGTCTTCCTGCTGCCAACCCTGATCTGCACGATGCTCATCCCCAACCGCGATGTTCTGGCTCTGCTGCTCAGCTACCCGCTTCGACTCCTGTCAACCATCCTCTCCGTCGAAAGCCTGCAGCTTTTTGGCCTCAACGTCGAATACCAGCTGACCAGCATCCGTTTGCCGGGTTCGGGTATCGCTATCACCGATGCCTGCAGCGGCATCGAACAGCTCGAAATCCTGCTGCTGCTGGGCTACCTGCTGGTCAAAATGCAGCATGAACGCAAACGCTGGGCTTTCCTGCACTATCTGTTCATCCTGCCGGCCGTCGTTTTCATCAACTCCATCCGAATCATCGTCACCATTCTGCTCTTTTATCAGTTCGGCCAACGCGCTTTCGCCGATTCGGTGCACATTACCCTCGGATATTTTCTGGTCATCGCCGTTGTCACCCTGCTCTGGATCATCGGCCCCCTTTTCCCTGATTCGGAGGCAAAAATATCGGCGCACAAAACGGCACATGACCACGCTTGACCGGATGGAAACGGGCTATGAATAAACAACAACTCAACAACCTGATGTACCCGCAGCATGGCCTCCCCCTGCTGCTCTGCATTGCTGGTTTCTTCCCGCTGCTGACAAAAATGCCCTACATGATCCGGGCCTGGGGTAATTCCCCCCTCGACCGGCCGGATCTCATCTTCCTCGCCCTTTTCCTGATCATGCTGGCGGTCTCTCTGCCAAAAATTCTCAGCCGCCGGCAAACCGGACGCGACTGGCTTGCTCTTACTGTGATGTTGCCTGCCTTGCTGCTCTTCTCCCTGTCCTTTGTTTTCCGCATCAATGCACTCGGCATTGTGGCCGCAATCGCTTTTGCCTGGGCGACTTTCGGATTCAGCCTGGGCTGGAATAGCGCACTGACTGCCGCGCCGGCCTTCGGCACATTATTGATGACCTGCACCAGCAGCCGATACTGGCTCACCTTCTTTTTTACACCACTGCAGATCGACGGACTGATTATTAAACTCGCTTTTACTGGTCTTTGCATGCTCTTCCTGATCGTCCTGCTGTTCCGTCAAATCCGCATCACTCCGGCTAACTTCTGCTTCCTGATCATGCTTGCACCCGCATTCCTCCTGCTCCTGCATGGACAGACCTCCCATACCCTCTACCCACCCATACAACCCTCCTTCGAAAAACTCAAAAGCGGCAATTTCATTGGCAGACCCGCTGAAATCACCGATCTGGACCGACGCTTCTTCGAGGATGCCATCCTGAATAAATATTATTTTGCCTCGGAACTGCAGGCCGTCAATGTGCTCAATGTCACTTGCAGTGATAATATCCAGAAAATTCATCCGGCAAGCCACTGCCTGCGCTCCTCCGGATGGAAAATCCGCAGCGAAACGCAACAGGAAATCGAATTGCAGAATAAAAAAATTGCGCTGACTGAAATCGTCGGCCAGAAGCAGCAGTTGCGCGTCATGACCTGGGTCTGGTACAGCAGCCAGTACCGCTCCGTCGGCAATTTCATCCGCTTCCGAAGCCTCTATCCCTCCTGGAAAGACGACGAAATCTGGCACGAATATCAAATCACCACACCCCTCGCCAACGACGAAAAACACACCCGCAAAACCCTCGCCGAATTCCTTAACCAGCTGGAATAACTCACCCTTTTTAACAACGAAAAGACACAAAAAGACACGAAAAAAATTCATGGCAATTGCGTTGACTGCTTTTCATGAGTCTTACTTGCCATGAATTTTTTTTGTGTCTTTTTGTGTCTTTTCGTTGTTAAAAAAGATCAGTCCACCGCATGTTTATTTTTTATTTTGAAGGTATAGACGCCGATAGGCACTGGTAGGGCGAATTGGCCTGGTGCAAGTTGCACGATACTGTCAGCATATGGAAGCCAGATGAAAGGCGTCGCATCCGGATTTTTGAGATTAACAAACAACTGGCTCTTCGGACTGATCAGCAGCTCATCTTCTGTCAACAAACAAGGAATCAGCCTTTTGTCATTCATGACCAGGGTGTAGCGTGACCAATCCCGAACAGCCCTTCCAGGTTGTGGACTGGATATCTTCAGGA
>JAQVUB010000155.1 GCA_028699735.1 Lentisphaeria bacterium
TCGGCAATGCTGATGTGCGCTCACTGTTTGAAGCGTGTGACAATGCTTTGCAGGCGGAAAATGACGATTCCATGCGCAAAGCTTTCATCAAGGGTATTCACCGCTGGCTCTGGTTCAACGGCGTTGGAACATCTTTTCTATTTCTGTAAAGCAGTACGTAATTCGTCAGTGAACCTGGGTGACAGTGGTATTTTTACAACAAAAGACACAAAATGACCCGAAAAAATTTCATGGAGAGTACGACGCATGCTAACAGTTAACGCCTTTTCCATGAAATTTTTTCGGGTCCTTTTGTGCTTTTCGTTGTTCAAAAAGAATTTCTCCGTTATCCAGTTTCATCTGACGCATTACTTCCGTAGTCCAGATTTTGTTCACTCCCGCCGCATTCTTTTGACTGCGCAAAAACTCAGGGAAGCAATCGTACCGCATTGCAGGAAACGGAGGAAGAGTTTCTTGCCGAAAGGCAGACGGACGGCATTTTGCAGCAGCACTGCCCATGCTGGGGAGGATTTCAGCTGATGAATGATTGCTGCCGATGCGCGGAATTTTTCCTGGAAGCTCTGTTCGCATGCGATCGCCGTTTTCTGCAAGCGGTGATAAACTTCATTGATCAACAATTCGGCATGCAAGCCGGGATACTCTTCAGCCAACCCGCTTTTTTCGAAAACGATGCGGATTTTTTCCGAACGCAGAAATAAACCGCTTTGCCTTTTCTCCCGGGAAATACGCTTATGGACGAAGTAGCTGGCACACAATGAATTGTCCGAGTAGCAGTAATAATAGAGAGGGCGATTGGAGAGGATGGCTTTTTTGACATAAATCAGGTATTCCATCAGGAAAACTTCATCTTCATTCATCGACAGGCCGGGGGTAAGACGGATTTTTTCGCGTTCAATGATATCACGGCGGAACATGCAGCCGGGCAGATAGCCCCGGGCTTCGATGCGGTGATAACTGCTGCCACGCTGCATGGGAAGATACCAGTCCCGAAGGATTTTCGACGTATCCCAGACTTCATCACTGCCGGAAGGGATGTTGCAGAGCAGTTCATCCAGCTTACGTCCACGAAGCAAAGCACAGGTGGCCAGCTGTGCCTGCGATGACTGCATTCGCGAGTACAGAAATTCGCATAGTTCCGGATCGATGTAATCATCGGCATCGCAGAAATAGATATATTCGCCTCTGGCAATGTCCAGGCCGCGGTTGCGGGCCGCACTAACGCCCTGGTTGGGTCCTTCAAGAAGGCATATCTGCGGATGGGTGCTTTGATATTCGCGGCTGATTTCTACCGAGACATCGGTGGAACCATCATTAATCAGGATCACTTCCAGATTTTTCTTTGTCTGACCGAGCACAGAGTCCAGGCATTTGCGGAGGGCTTCACCGGGATTGTAGAAGGGGATGATGACACTGATATCGGGTGGAAAATTGCTCATGGAGGTTTGTTTCTTTTTGCAGGCAGGAAAGTTGCTTTAGCGGCAATGAAATTTTGCTTGTAAACGTTTCAGTTTATGTCGGATCAGCAAGGGTTTGATCAGCAACCGGCAGAAGAGCTTGTTTTTACGCAGCAAAGAATATGGCATACTGCCACCGGGTAATTTGAAATGGTTGTTGAGAAGGTACTCTGCTACGGCCACATAACGGTCAAAATGGGGGAAGGCGTAGGAACTCCATCCGTGCCAGGGTTTTGGGTGAGCGACGAAATGGATAAACAATGCCTCCTGATTTTTATTGAGTTGAAAGTTTGCAGTGACTTCCGGAGCCTCCTTCAGAAAGCAGAGCAGGCTGTTAAGGACGGATTCATCGGTTTGAAAGTAGGCCTTTGAGCGGCGGTCAACCACACCAATATCGCCTTCGGGCAAAACCTGTTTCATCTGATCACGCCAGCGTTCGAGAAAGACTCTTTGATTGGTTGCGAGAGACAGAAAACAGGCGGAACAGCAGGTGTCAAAACGGGCTTCGGTACGTTCTCCGACATCCGTTCGCCAGAGATCCAGAATATCATCCGGAATAGCCCCCGAGGACGATTGCGGATAAACCCTCCTGTTTTCTGCTAGGGAGCGTCTCCGGATATGGATGAAATTTTCATTTTGCGGAGTCAGAAGTGCGGAACAATTGCCATGGAAGAAGGCATCGCAATCGGCCCAGGTGACGAACTTCGTTTCCGCCAGCAGCATGGCGTTGGGTTTCTGGCAGGTCAGCGACAGCTTCCCACGCGGCACATCGACGATCCGGACATCCGGGAATTGCTGGAGAATATCCTTTGCCTCGTCACTGTATTCGATGCCGCAGACAATCACGGGTTCCTGCATGCCATGGCAGCGCATGGAGGCCACCAGCATCAGAACGCCCCAGAAATAATTCATGTCACTGGCAGTAACGACCGTGTTGTCCATCGCGCATTCCTTACTTAGATCATGTCCAGGAAGTTTTTAACCACGAAAGGCACGAAAAACCTTGGGGTGGACTGGCGTCCACAACCTATTTTTTAACAACGAAAAACACAAAAAGACTCGAAAATTTTTTTAAAGGTTGTTGCGTTGAGGTAAAAGATCGTTTAGGAAAATTTCATGCTCGTACCATCAACCCTATGTGGTCACTTCCCTCCTTGTTAACATGTGTCGGAGGGAATATGGAGCGCCGGTGTCTCGCCGGCTCCCCTTGGGTCGTGCAAGCTTGTGTGGACCTTTCCCTCCTCGGCGTCTCCGCCGGCATCGTGTTTCGCTTTCATCACATCAAAACCCTAAAAAAAATCTCAAAAATGAGAAAGTGTTTCATGGATAGAAACTTGCGTGTCCTGTTTCAAAAAATCTTTCTCAAAAAAAGAGAATTGGGGCGATAGTAGTACGAAAATTCTTTAGGGAAGCGGATGTGTCAACCTGTCATTTCATCAACGAAACTTGTTTTTTGTGTTTTTCGTGGTAAAAAAAACTTTTGCAGGGGCGGGGGCTATTTGGCTTGCTGGTTCAACAGGTTGCTGAGGTATTGGAAGCTGACTGTTGCGCTTTGCATGGCTCCTATCGAGCTGTAATCTTGCTCATAGATCAGATATTCCACCGTGGGGCTGAGGTTGTTCAGGATGGCCGGGAAGTCAATGGTTCCATTTCCCAGCTCAGTGATTTTCCCGTCTGAATTCAAGTCTTTCAGATGCAGCAGTGGAATAATGGCTGTGTGTGCCTGAAGAAAATCCGGGATATTGCTTTGCGGGTTGCCAGCTTTAATCCAAGCGGTATCAGCTTCGAAAAGCAGGCCGGGGGTATCTTGGAGCAGTCGTTCGAGAAAGCTTCTGTTGCTGCCGGCGGGCACCTGGAATTCATGGGCGTGTGCGTGATAGCAAATCTTCAGGCCATGCCCGGCAGCGGTTTGGATGGCCTTCAAAAGCATCTTCTGGCATTCAGAAAATTGTTCTTCGAGGTCTTTCAGGCTGAATCCCATCGTCAGGTATTTGCAGTTTAGTTTGGCGGCGTACTGATAGACTTCCGCGTCCTCCTTGCACAGATTGGCCGTCTGTTCATAAATACCGCATGCCGACAATTGCAGTTTGTGGAGCAAGGCAGCCAGTTCGTCCGGTTTCAATCCTCCGTAAAAGAAGGCTAATTCAACAGCACGATAGCCGATATCGTGGAGTTTCTGCAGAGTACCCCGGAAATCAGCAGCCAATTCCTGGCGTACGGAATACAGCTGAATAGCGACAGGCGGATTATTTTTCATGATTTTTTCCTTTCAATGTCAGTATATTTTCTTCATCATGCCAATGAGTGCGGCTGCGATTTTATCGCCGGTTTCGGGTGCCATGCGGCTAGGGGGGCCTAGAGTTGTTTCATACCCACCATGTTGGAAAGCCTCCCTGGTTGGAATATATCCGAGCATTCCATTGCTTCCTCCTGCGACGAAGACCCTTCTTGGATAGCAGGCCATCTTGATGCGCAGTTGATATTCATTAAAATACTCACCGGGAACAGCAGCAAAACAGGCCGGACCCAAGCGCAGTACCTGGAGCTTGATCACTTGGGATGGTTGTTTTTTTTCTTTCATAAGAATATGATCGATTTCCTGTTCGTAGAGTTCATCGCTGCGGAAACGTTGTGCTCCAGGAACTTTTCCATGATATTCCGCATCACTGATCGAACGCAATTTCAGGGAAAGGCGCTGATTCAGGCTTTCCACCGGTACGTCGCTGTGCCATTCAATATTCAGGCGGGCACGTTCAAGAGCCGCATGCAAACGGGTGCCTGCCTCCTCCTTGCTCAGGCTGATCCCCCGCACAAAATCTACAGTGATAATATTGCCATAGGCTCCATTGATGAACAGACATACCGGAATGCCGCTTTGAGTGGCAGCTAAATGAGCCAGAACGCCCGGAAAACCGGCAGAAATTTCGTCGCTGCCTCCGTGATGGGTCGGATGACAGGCAAAATTGGCCAGGCAACCCAGGGGCTTTCCCTGCAAATCCCGGCAGAGAAGCAGGGCGAATTCCGGGTCGGCAGGACCTTCCTGACATAAGGCGTCAGGATTTTGACTGTGCATAGCCTGAGTTCGAACCGTTCCATTTCGCAACAGGGTGCGCCGGTTAAAGCCAACCTCGTATTCCCGGCTCACCCCAAGACCCAATTCGGCAGCTTGCAATTGCGATTGAGCAAGAGCAAAGGCCGCTGCAATGCGTTCGAGCAGAGTCTTGACGTATTCCTCCTGACAATCGACCGGTGCCAGACGTGCGGCGGCCGGGCCGGCGTGGTTATGAGTAGCGCAAATCATGATCTGATCGCCTGAAATGTGAAAACGCCGCGAGAGCAAACTGCGGCAACGCTGTACATTCCGGTTACTGAGACTGAGCAGATCGAGCTGCACGACCGCGGCCTTTTTTTCGTTGCTGCCGACAAAGCAGGCTACCCTGGCGTACAAGGGGTCAAGAAACTTCCTTGCTTCCAAATCCGCCATCCAACCACCTTTTTTGGTGCCTGCCGGAGGCGTGATCTCAACTTGTGAAAAACCTGCCTGAAACATATTTTTCCTTTCCCTCGCTATTGCTGATCAAAGGATCCTGCAAAAATATGAATGAAAATGAGCTGCTGTCAAGCAAAACAGCAAAAATTCGTCAATCCGTCAAGCCTGTCACTTTTTGCCATTGGGCAATTTTATCCGACCAGGAGTCCCCATAGATCGCCTTCATGTACGCCATACTTTCCGCATCATTGTCACTGCCATGCAGAAAATTGATGGCACCGGGGAAACGTTGATCCATAAGCTTGCGAATTTCATGCTTGAAAAACACATTCCCATTGCGGACAAACTTGTGAATGCTTCCCAAGGTAGATTGGTGATCTATGACTGCCGGAGCCGGATCATGACAGATGACCGCTATTACCGGCGGGACAATCAGATAATCCTTGTGTTTCGTCCAGTCGCCGCCACGGGTTTCCCGAATCACCCTGCTTTGTTGCTCGGAGTTCAAAGAAAACTGCTCCAAAATGGTGAATTTTTTTTGCAATTCCTCGATAATTGGGGCATTGGCACCGGTTTGGACAGCATCTTCGCGGATCAAAAAAACGAGGATTTCCCTTAGCTTTCCCAGATCCCTGAGCTGTTTTTCAGTTTCCAGATTCAACAGTTCATCATGCCAGGCATTTCGGGTTGGCCAGCGCCCAAGCAGGTCATAAGGCATGGCCCAGTTGCGCTGCTGCAACCAATGGTGAATATTCAGCAAGGTCAGAGGTTTCGGCAGCGTTTCGCCACATTCTGCAGCCGTTAAGCAGAGTTCCTGCTCCAGATCATGCGAATATCGTTCAGAATTTTGCAGAGCCGTCCCGGTGGGCAGTCCGCACAGAAGCCCTTTTTGATAGACGCAGTGATACAGCAGAGAGTACAGATAGAGACGGGGAGCAGGGCGGTAAAAGGAGTCGCAGAACAAGCTGCGATTCTGCAGTAGTTCCGAGCCCAAGACCGGTGGAAAGTAGGCAATTCGTTTGCAGTCCGTGCCCAGACGGATGCCATTGGAATACAGATCGATCTTAATCTTGCCGGGGAAGTCCGCCACCACCCGGCAGAATTCCTCCAACTGGGAGGATTCCACCAGAAGATCAATATCCCCTGCAAAGTTTTTTTCAGCATCTGAAGATAGTGGCACTTCGGAAAACCAGCGAAGGACCACATAGGAGATGCCGCTTTTACCCAGAGCGGCGAAAAATTCCTTCAAATGCCCAATCCGGACGTTGCTGCGGCGTTTTTTTTTCGAACGGCGTGTCCACTGGAAAAGCAGCCAACGGTAACGCAGATAATGCAAAAAGTTCTTCATGGTTTACAAGCCTGATGTAGTTTCTTCAGAACGTCAGCGGGTACATGCAATCCAACCCGTTCGCGGGTGGTGAGATGCCGCGTATTCAGCATGGCAAGCAGCTCCTGAAAGCAAGCAAGGCTGATGGCGGGAGAACGCAATGCATAATATGTTTGACGG
>JAQVUB010000156.1 GCA_028699735.1 Lentisphaeria bacterium
TCGTCGACCTGAAGAGCGCTTTCCTGGCAGCAAAACAGACTTCCTGCCAGTGGCTGATCTACGAACAGGATCATTGCAAAGAATCCCCCTTCGACAGCGCTAAAATCAGCCTCGAATTCCTGAAAAATCTGGTGTGAGTAATGCGTCCGTGAATCTGGCTTACAGAGGAATCTTTTTTTACCACGAAAAACACGAAACCACCCGAAAAATTTTCATTGGAAATGCGGTTGACTGGGGGATGCATTGTTCATCCCATGAAATTTTTTGGGGTCGTTGGAGTTTTTCGTGGTTAAAAAAAACGATGCGCCGGTTCACATTCTGCGTTTTTTCCAGAGCCAGAAGGCCGCCGGGGAGGAAAAGCCGAGCTGGAAGGCGATCTCTTTCTGCGAAATATTTCTGTTCAACGCATCCTCAGCAATGCGTTGCCGGATCTGATTGATATATTGCAGGATGGTAAAGCCGGTCTGCGCCTTGAACAGGCGCATCAAATAATAACGGTTGTAACCGGAAAATTTTTCCAAATCCGCAATGGAGGAATTCCGTCCATAATTGATTTCGATGTAGTTCTGCACGCGCTGGATGATCTCATTATTGGATCGGGAGGCGTGCAAGCTGCTTTCTTGATTCAATTCCATTTCACCGCAGATCAGCTGGATCATATTTTTCCGGTATGTTTGCTTTGCCGTGCTGTTCTTCATCATTTCCCAGCGCTTATTCAGCAAACAGTAAAGCTCCGAGGGAAAAGTAATAAGGTCCCGGCAGCCCACTCTCACTCCTGCTGCAAGATTAAACATGGAAGCATACAGCTTATCCTTGTGCAAATGAATCCAGATATGCATGAAATCTGTTTCTTCAGGAAGGTACGCGAGTTTATGCGGCACCCAGTGATCAATGAAAAAAACACAACCGGGTTCTGACCGGAAGTATTTTCCATCCATTACAAAATCTGTTTCCCCGGCAACGGTCATCAGAATTTCCCGGTCGGCATGTCGTTCGATCCGCACCCCCGCCTTGGGACAGTATGGCTCCCCGGGATCCGTCTCATCATAGAAATTCTGGAAAAACGCAGAATCCGAAATGGCATTGATGATTTCCTGATCCATCGCAATAGGTCTCCTTGCGCATAAAACATAGTGCTATTCTTTAAGAAAACAACACTCAATGTCACTTTTGATATGTTTTTTACTGATCTCATATATTGCCATCAGGTAATTCCGTGCAATATTGTTGAAAAGGCCGAAAAATCTAGCGAGGCTCTTTTTTAACAACGAAAGACACTAACGACCCGAAAAAAATTCATGGAAGTGGCGTTGATAGCTAGCATGCGTTGTTCTTTCCATGAATTTTTTTCGTGTCATTTCGTGCATTTCGTGGTTAAAAAGAATTCCTCTGTTACCAAGTACTGACGCATTACCTCCCATCCCCCTTTTCCCTGTAGCCGGGTGGTCATAGTGAATAGCAAGTTTTCGAAAAGATGATACATTATTATTTCATTTTTTAGGTTTTATGCTTATCCTTTCAGGAGGGCGTAAAGGCCGGGCAGGATCGCTTTCTGTACTGTTGGCTGTCCTTCCAAAAACGCGTTTTTTTCAGCAGCGCAGTGAGCCTTTCGGTTCATTACATGGGATGGTTGAACAGGGAGAACAGTTGACATGGCTGATTTTGATGAAATCATAGCAGAGCAGATGGGAAAAATGGAAGAGGCCTACCGGCTTCTTCAGGATATTATGCCGGAATACTTCTTCCGCACCTTTGCCGCGCGGATTGGTAAAATCCTTCCGATGCTCTGTAATCTGGATTTGCATTCGGGAATCCGCCGGGCTGAATTCAATGGCGAAGTCTTCTTTGTCTATCTGCTCAGTGAAACCAACAATCCGGCGGTCACCAGCCGCATGATGGACGGACAACGCCTGCTTAATGCCTCCATCCATCAAGCCAAACGAACCTTTCCGGTCGGTGGTGGAGAAGCCACACTGATCATTGAACATTACACACGGGTTCAGGGAGAACCGGTCAAACCGGATTTCACCCTTGCTGACGTGCAACAGGAATATGCCCGTCAATTCGAAGCTGGACACGACGCAGACATCGCCGAATTGTTCTCACGCCTGAATTTCAATGTCCTCACCGATTTGGACTGCCCGAAGCTGGCACAACGCATTGACTGGGTGCTTAAAGCACAGAAAACGGACTGTATCCTCGCTGAAATCAGCGAATGGAACCAGGAAAACCTGCGTCTGACCGTCGCCTGGCCAATGCCCGCCGGCAATGAAGATTTCTGCAGTCAGCTGCTGGAAATCATCCTCTCACACGGCCTGGAGCTGCGGCGTTGCTATTTCCGGGAAGTCAGCAGCAATTCTGACAGCACTGCCTTCAACCGTCTTCCGGTCATGCTGACCACAGCTTACCTCAATCCACGCCCGGGAGACACCCTGAATCAGGCGCGACTCGATGCCCTGCTCAACGATATCCGCCTGCTGGGCTGGGTCGATATGAACGACCTCCTGCATCAGGAACTGGTCAAACAACAGCAATTCACCCTCCCGGCCGCCAACTGGGTGCGCTGCATGTGCGAATTTATTCATGGCCAGCTCTCCTATATCGACAGTAATGACTACAATCATCGCGATATCACCCGCCACCTGGCCATCTATTCCGATTACTGCAGAACCCTCTTCGCCGAATTCGAACAGCGCTTCAACCCCGCACTGCCACACCCTACCCAGCAGCAGGAAACCGAATTCCATAAAATCTTCACCGAACAGATCGAGCGCATCAATACCGGAAATCAAGCCAAAAGCCACTTCGTCAAAACCGTCTTCCGCTGCGCCCTGAATTTTCTCGAAAGCATCCTGAAAAGCAATTTTTATTCACGGGACAAGACAGCGCTGGCCTTCCGTCTGCATGCCGACTTCTGCAAATTTTACCGCAGTTTAAGCGATCGCTATGTGGCCGCCTTTCCGTCGGATTTGCCGTTTGGCGTCTTTTTCTTTTATCGCAGGAGAACCCAGGGTTATCAGATTCGTTTTACGGACATTGCCCGGGGCGGCTGGCGCAGCGTTCTTCCCGGGCGCGGCAGTAATCGTCTCGAGATGAATGACAACTATGAATTTGCCCGTGATGAGGCTTTTCGGGAATGCTATGTTCTGGCGCATACCCAGCATTTGAAGAACAAGGATATCTTTGAGGGCGGCTCGAAGATGCTGACGCTGCTCGAACCGGTCAGTGACCCCACTTTGTTCAAACCCCTGCTTTGGCAAATGCAACGCTCGATTACTGCCGCATTCCTTTCGCTGATCAATTATGATGAACAGAAGAAACTGCGGGACAAAAACATCGTCGACCGTCTGGGCACTCGTGAAATCATTGAAATCGGCCCCGATGAAAACATGTTTGACACGATGATTGAATGGATGGGAGAATACGCCCGGCAGGCCGGCTATACGCTGGGCTCGGGCCTGATCTCCGGCAAGCCCGGCGCCGGTATCAATCATAAGGAATATGGCGTCACCAGCTTCGGCATTCACCAGTATCTGCTCAAAACCCTGGAAGAGCTCGGGATCAATCCCCAACAGGATCCCTTTTCGGTCAAGATCGCCGGCGGTCCCGGCGGGGATGTGGCCGGCAATGAAATGAAGCTGCTTCTAGCTGAGAAAAAAGGGAAGCCCCTTTATCCCGGTTTGCGGATCGTCGCCATCACCGATGGTCCAGCGGTAGCTTATGACCCCGATGGACTCGACCGTGATGAAATCAAACGCCTCATTCACAACGCAGCGCTGGATGCTTTCAACCCTGAAAAACTGCATGGGGAGGGTGCGTTTCTGGCTCTCTCCAAGCCCCGCTCGCAGAATGGCCGCCAATTCCATCATCAGTATACCGTGCAAGACGGCAGACTGCAGAAGAATATGCTCAGCAAGGATGAATTCATGCAGATTTTCCAGGACAATCTCGTTCATTACGCGGATATCTTCATGCCAGGCGGCGGGCGCCCGTCCACCATCAACGAAGATAACTGGCAACGCTTCTTCCCCAATGGTAAAGCATCCTTCCGCGCCATTGTCGAGGGTGCCAACTCCTACATTACGCCAAAGGCTCGCAATCTAATCCAGCAGAACGGGGTCTGGATCATCAAAGATGCCTCCGCCAACAAATGCGGCGTCATTACTTCTTCCTATGAAATTCTCAGCGGCCTCGTGCTCGATGAAGAGGAATTCAAAGCGAATAAAGACGAACTGGTCGCTGAGGTGATGGAAATCCTGCAACACCTCGCACAGCAGGAAGCGGACTGGCTCTTTGCCCGGTTCAAAGCCACTGGAACCATGTTAACCGATCTGACCGAAAAACTAAGCAGGGAAATCAATGCCGCCAAAGCGAGCATCTCCGAATATCTGGCTGCTCATCCGGAATTCATCACCGAGGAATTACTGCTGACTCACATGCCCCCGCTTTTCCGGGATCGCTTTGCCGGCCGGGCAGATCGCCTTCCGGACGAATACAAGCGGGCGCTCGCTGCGGTCGAGCTGGCCTGCCGTCTGGTCTATTCGGCAACCGATGTCGATCTCGGCACCCGGCTGATGATGGTCATGACCGATAAGGAAAAAAAGGCGCTTGGAACGGGTAATGCGTAAGTTTTTTTTGAACAACGAAAAGCACGAAACAACACGAAAAAATTTCATGGGAAACTGCGTTGAGTGCTTTCATGCGTTGTTCATCCCATGAAATTTCTTCGTGTCCGTTTGTGCATTTCGTTGTAAAAAAAAAAGCCATGTCAGAATTACTCGCTCAACTTGAAGCCGCCTTTGCCGGCCATACCCCGATTTTGTATATTCACAGCCCGGAAGAGGAACGAATCCTGCGCGGCATCCGGGAACTCAGCGTAAAACGCGCTGGGATGCCGGTACGCTGCTGGTCCTGCCTGGGTGGAATCGACGGACTTGAAGGCACGCAAGCCCCATCCATTGCCCTGCAAAAGGTCATCACGGATGATTTACGCGGCGTTCTGGTTTTCCGGGATATGGCTCCGTTCATGCCGCAGCCGGAAGTCGTTCGCGCTCTGCGGGAGGCCTGCATCGACGGTCAGCGAAAAGAGGATCGAGTCATAATTCTGCTCTGTGCGGATTTGATTCTCCCGGAGGCCTTAAAAAAGGAAATTCAGCTTCTGGACATTGCGACGCCTGGAGAAGTGGAGATTCTTCAACTGGTACATCAGCTCAATCAGGAACACCTGCAAGTACAAATTCCAAAGGAGGCTGTGCGGGAGATCACCCTGGCGCTGAAGGGTCTCACTGAAAATGAAATACGATATGTCCTGCAACGCGCCGGAAACAGCGGAAAAACAACCCACGAAGAACTCCTCGATGAAATTTTCGCGGAAAAGAAAAGCATCGTCAAAAAAACCGGCTTTCTCGAATTTTCTCCACCGCGCTGGAGCATTCAGGAACTGGGTGGACTCGACAATCTGAAAGACTGGCTGCGCAAACGCGAAAAGATTTTTTCGCAGGAAGCATTGGCAGCCGGTGTTCCGATACCCAAGGGACTGTTGATGATGGGAGTCAGCGGCTGCGGCAAGAGTCTGGCCGTCAAAACCATTTCCTCCCTGTGGAATATTCCCTTGTTTCGTCTGGATATGAACCTGGTCTTTTCCGGCCTCTACGGTTCGCCGGAAGAAGCTTTTCACCGGGCTTTGAAGACCATCGAGGCCGTTGCTCCGGCCGTTCTCTGGATCGATGAAATCGAAAATGCGCTTGGCCTCGATGAAACCGGGCAGAAAATCGCTTCGCATATCTTTTCCAGCTTCCTCACCTGGATGCAGGAAAAACCCCCGCTGATCTTTATCGCCGCAACCGCCAATAAAATCCAGGCGCTGCCTGCCGAAATCATCCGCAAAGGGCGTTTCGATGAAGTCTTTTTCTGTGATCTGCCCACAGCCGTCGAGCGAGAGGAAATTTTCCGGATCCACCTGGCCAGAAATGGGGCTGTCCTCGATGATTATGACTTCAAGATGCTGCAGGTGATGACCGATGGCTGGAATGGCGCTGAAATCGAACAGGCAGTCATTTCCGCACGCACCGATGCCTTCTATGAAAAGCGACCCTTTTCCCAGCGCGACCTCAGTAATGTCATCGCCAGAATCGTCCCGCTTTCCGATACCATGGAACAGCAGATCAAAAGCATCCGAAGCTGGGCTTTCTCAAGAGCTACACCGGCTTCCAAATTCGGCAAATCCGCTGCCAAAAGATTATAAGATTTTTAACAACGAAAAAACACGAAAAGACACGAATTTTTCGTGTTTTTTCGTGTTTTTTCGTTGTTAAAAAACTGTTCATCGTTTGGGCTGAAGAATTCGTTCGAACTCCTGAACCGCATCGCAGACCGCAACGGCCAGCTTGTCCTGATAATACGACTCCAATAATTTCG
>JAQVUB010000157.1 GCA_028699735.1 Lentisphaeria bacterium
GACGGACACTGTTCCCGAATTAACCCCGCAGGGGCGTGACATACCAGCCCAGGGCAAGCAAGGCCGTTAGGCCGCAGCGACGCCCTGGGTTAGTATCCCCACCATGAGCAAAACCCTGAAAGGGCGTGACATAATTGTGTTAGATACAGAAAGTACTTTTTACCGTTGCCTTCGATTCACTGCCTTTAAAAAGATGTTACCTTCTCCATGGATGTTCGTTATGTCACGCCCTTTCAGGGCTTTTGGTTTTTGGCTGATCCTAACCCAGGGCGTCGCTGCGGCCTGATGGCCTTGCTTGCCCTGGGCTGGTATGTCACGCCCCTTCGGGGTTAATTCGGGGACAGGTTCCGTCCGTGTTCCGTCCGTGTTCTAAAACTTTGGTTGTGGGCACCAGTCCACCCCAAGTTTTCCGTGTGTTCCGTGGTAATAAAACCTTTTTGGACGGGGTCTAACTACGGAAAGTTCAAGCCAATTGGATGGTGAAAACCCCGAAAAATCTCTCCGCAGATTCACAGAACCCATACGCAAATAATATAGGCCTGCTGCAATTCTTTTGCAATCAAAGAAACAAACCCGCCCAAACGAAACTTCCTGATAACCCGGCGTATACCTTTTATGAATTGCTTTGGAGCACCCCCACTGAAAGGGTGCAGTTCCCAAAAGCATTCGACAGCAGAAAATTGAAGATTCCGGATTTCTTTGACTTTGCTGAAAATCCTGCCAAAAAACTCCATTTCAATTATCTGGCCTTGCCCCTTTTTTTCCCCGGAAAAAATGCTGGGAATCCGGCGTCAGATTGCACAGGCATTGGACCGTCTTCCATAAAACGGCTCGCTTATGACTGCTTTTTTGAACGCTCCGGAAGGGGGTTTGTTGCGAGGCTTTCGTTGCTGTAGCGCAAATCCTGGCTGACTTCGCGCCCGAGCCAGCCCGGCCGGTCAAATTGGGTTTGTTCATCCGGCAATTCGATTTCAGCGGTAATCAGTCCCTGATTGGCGCCGTAATACTGATCGACTTCCCAGGTAAATCCCTTCCATGGGATATAATATCGTGTTTTTTCGATGATCCGGTCACAGCAGAATTCACGCAGCATTTCCTCGGCATCCGCAAGCGGAATTTCATATTCGAATTCCTTGCGGGTGATGCCGTCGGGTTTTCCCTTGATCGTCAGCAATGCCCTGGCATCCTGAATACGCACCCGCAAGGAATAATCTTCTCCCCTGCAAAAATAGCCCTGACGTATTTCAGCAGAGGGAAAATCAGCTCCCTCCCAGACGGCAGCTTCAACGAGAAATTTTCGTTCAATCTCAAGCTTCATAGAATAAAAAAATTCGTGTCTTTTCGTGTCTTTTCGTTGTTAAAAAAGTTTTAGCGCAGTTTGATGATCAAGATCAGGATCAATGGCATCAGCAGTGACTGCAACAGCATGAAGCGCATAACGACCTGCGTCACCGACCAACCCAGATTTTTTCGGCAGTGATCATGCATCGGACAACGCAGGCGGTGAATCCATCGCACCAGAATCAACTGCCGGGAGACCTCTTCATCTGAAGCAAAATTGGCTGGATTTTTGGGATTGACCATATTGCGCAGGGGCGCACGCACATCACAGCCCAGCTTCTTCAACGAGCGCAAAAAACTGAGTTTGAGCAGGCCGATCCCGCCGTCAAAAAGAAGGATGGGTGCCGCCGCCAGATAAAGGAAGGGGTTGCCGGAGGCCAGTACGCCCAGTCCGATCAGCAATCCCAGGAAGCGGGATCCAGCATCACCCATCAGCACGGCGCTTGGATTGGCATTGTGCCAGATATATCCGGCCAGCCCACCCGCTGCGGTAAAGATCAGAATGCCCCAGTATGCCCCTTCTGGATTATGCGGTATCAACAGATATTTCGCCAGGGTAATATGCCCGGCAATACCATACAGGAAAGCGCCCAGACCGCAGAGTCCCAGCAATGCCAGAGAACCGGCCATTCCGTCAACCCCATCGCTGCAGTTGACCACATTGATACTCAACCACAAAAATGCTGTCGCACAGGGCAGATAGTACCAGAATGGCACAAGGAAACCACCCCCGGCCTGGCTGCCTTTGAACAGTGGCAGCCAGATAACTGCATCCTGGCCTTTGCAAAGGATGGCCGCCGCGATCAACGCGATAAGCGCATCCCAGAGCCCTTTCTTTAGCTCGCTCCAGCTCACTTCGCTGGCATCATCGAGAAATCCGGTCAGCATCGAGACCAGCAAACATCCTGTGATTCCCCAGAGTTTCCAGGAAGGCGGCAGCACCAGCGCAAGGCAGCCAAGGCAGAGCAGAACGAAGATGATGCCGGCACCCGTAGGCTTCCCTTTGGCCTCCTCCGAGTTCTTGACAAAGGGCTTGCCTTGATCCCGGGGCAGAAACTGCCACAGACGTGGCAGCAGAAAAAAGGCCAGAAAGGCACACAGACCCGCACCCAGGCAGATCAGAGTCAGATGGGATTCAAATAAGCGGAAAGGACCCCAGAACCGGGTCAGCCAGGGAGCAAGGTAAGGAAGCATAATTTCTCTCTCGGAAGGCAATCAATTCTTTGCAAAATAATACGGCTGTGAACGCACAACCGGGCTGAACCATTACTATAAAGCCCAGACTCTTTTTTTGAAATCCCAATACATGCATCGTTCGTCCAATTTTTTCGAGTCATTTCGTGTTTTTCGTTGTAAAAAAAAAGCATACCGAGGTATTTCGTTCTTCGCTTTGCTGATACGAAATACCATTTGCAGAATATGATATCAGCGGACATATTAAGCCTTAACCTCGGCACCCTGCCTATCCCCCCAACAACTTACCGTTTACCATTTACAACATACAATTTATTGTGAAGAGGCTTTGCAATGTCCAAATTAACTGGGAGAGAACGAATTTCGCGCCAGCTCAAACACCTCCCGGTTGACCGTATCGGGGCCTTTGAAGCTTTCTGGCAATATACCATGCGCAACTGGGAGCAACAGGGCAAGGTGCCGCCTAACAGCTGCCCATTGGAGCACTTCGGCTTGGACATTCAGCTCTGTGCCCCCTGCAATATGCGAATTCACCCCCTTTCGGAAGATCAGCTGGTCAGCGAAGATGAGGATACAGTCACCTTGCTTGATGGCAACGGAGCTACTTTGCGCCGGCATAAAAAGCATGATTCGACCCCCGAGCATCTTGCTTTTGCGATCAAAGAGCGCGAGCAGTGGCTGGAACTGGCCAAGCCTTTCCTGACTGCCGATGCGGCAACTCGTCTGAACAGAAATGCCTACCGGGACGCCCGGCAACAGGCTGCCGAAAAAGGGCGTTTTTTCTGCTGGGCCGGGGTCAATGTCTTTGAGCTGATGCATCCGATCTGCGGACATGAGAACATGTTGATGGGCATGGCACTGGATCCGGATTGGATCCGCGATATGGTCAATACCTATTCGGAATTGATCCTGCAGCTGCAACAGGAGCTGTTTGCGACGGAGGGGCAACCGGATGGTATCTGGTATTGGGAGGACATGGGCTTCCGTGGACGTCCGTTCATGTCACCGGACATGTATCGGGAGCTAATCATGCCTGCGCATCAAAAAACCATCGCCTATGCGCATTCACTGGGGTTGCCGGTCATCATGCACTCCTGCGGTTTTGTCGAACCCCTGCTGCCGCAAATGGTGGAAGCCGGAATTGATGCTCTGCAGGCGATCGAAGTCAAGGCGGGCATGGATCTGCTGCGCATCGATCAGCAGTTCGGTGAAAAAATCGCCTTGATTGGCGGCCTGGATGTTCGCCCGATTGCCAATAATGACCTCCCGGGAATCAAAAGGGAACTGGAAAACAAAATCCCTATCGTCAAGAAACACCGCGGCTTTATCCTGCATTCTGATCACTCCATCCCGGAATCCACGGAATATGAGACGTACCTCTATTTCAAGGAAACCGGCCTGAAACTGGGAACATACTAAAATGTCAAATCAACCCCTGATCCTGGATTTTCTGAACGGGACAAGACCGGATACGCTTCCCTTCATGCCGATCTTCATGCGCTTTGCCGCACGCTTCAGTAAAGTACCCTACCGGGATTTCTGCCTGGATACGGAAGCCCACTGCCTGGCCAATCGGAAGACTGCGGAAGCCTTTTCCTCGGACTGGGTCAATGTGATGAGTGATCCCTATGCCGAAAGCGAAGTCTTCGGAGCAAAAATCCATTATCCCGAAGACGGCCTGCCGCAGGAATCCGGACATGCCCTGGTGGAGCTGGATGCGTTCCCAGATCGCAGTCCTGCCGAGTTTCTGGCGAGCGCCCGGATTGCCGCCCGGATTGAACAGATTGCATTTTTCCGCCGGAACAATCCAGGGAATCTGCTGATTTGCGGCTGGGTCGAAGGCCCTCTGGCTGAATATTGCGATCTGCGGGGCATGAGCGATGCCTTTCTCGATCTCTATGATCAGCCGGAAAACGTGCATGCAATCATTGACAAAACGATGAACCTGGCTCTGCTTTTTGTCGAAAAACAAATTCAGGCCGGTGCGCATTGCATTGGCATCGGAGACGCAGCCTGTTCACAGTGCGGTTTGGAGTTTTACCGCGAATTCGCTTTCCAATGGGAAAAAAAGCTGGTGGAACAGATTCACCAGCTCGGCGCCATTGCCAAACTGCATATCTGCGGCAATACCACGGCAATTTTGCCGGATATGATCGCCACCGGCGCCGACATCGTCGATATCGATCACCTGGTCACTGATATGACCCCTTTCGTACCTTTACTGGCTCCACACCAGAAACTTTGCGGCAACCTTGATCCAGTCGGAATTATCCAGAATATGCAAGCGGAACAGATCAAAGCCGCCGCTGCAAAAGCTCTGACCCAGGCACCTGGAAAGCTGATTCTCTCCGGCGGTTGTGAAATCACCCCCGATACCCCGCCGGAAAATATTCTTGCCCTGGCGGAACTGGCGCAACGATGAAGTCTACAGGGCGTTTGCATTAAAACATTGGTCTTGTTGGAAATAAACAAGAGTTGTTGCCTTTTCTGTATCGCACGAGAAACGAAAACGATAGACTTGTCATAAATAGTCACTGCTTGTCAGTCATCCCTGCTCGCGCGCGCGAGGGGTATGGTCAGCCCCCGGTGGGTGGGGAGGGGAGTCGTCTGAACCACGTCGAAAAAATAGTGCTGCAAAAGCGGGTTTGCAAGAAGAATCATAGAAAGTCATACAGAAACATGCTCATTCATGAAAGTCATCCGAATTCCTATTCACAACGAGGGGATTGTATCTGGAAAGTTCATGGGGGGGGCAAGATGTGAGGCATTTTCTGTTGCGGGGAAAAAGAATGAAAACGCCATGATGAAGTCTATGCCTGATAAAATTGTCCATCGCCTGACCATTTTGCAATCTCTCAAGAGTCTCCCGGATGTTTTGGCGGAGCGTGGATTTCCCCTGGATTTGCGTTGCGGTGGAAAAGGTACCTGCGGGAGATGCCGAATCGAGCTTCTCAGCGGGCGCTGGGAGTGCAACGGTCAGGAGCTGGCTGTTCCGGGTCAGGCAAAAGCCTGTCAGGTGCGCTTGCTCAGCGCCTCCGGTGAAATTGCCATTCCGGAAAATTCCCTGCAGCAGCGCAATGGTAAAATGTCTTCGGATTGGGTCTTTGGAACTTTGCCGAAATGTGCCGATGTGGTGATTGCGGTTGATCTGGGTACCACGACGATTGCCGCAGTAAAAATTCAGCAGGGGCGGGTTCTGAGCCGGGCGAGTTGTTACAATGCGCAAAACCGCTTTGGCGATAATGTCATCACCCGTATCTGCCACGCTGGAGCTTCCGCGGAAAATCTGGTGGAGTTGCAGCAGGCCGCAGTTTCTTCAATCAATGAACTGCTCCGAGAGCTTGATGCCAGGGACATTTGCCGCATTGCCATCGCCGGCAATACGGTCATGAGCACCATCCTGCACGGCGTTGATCCCAGCCCCCTGGGAAAACTCCCATTCACCCCCCCATTGCGCATCTTCCCGATACGGAAAGCCTCGGAAATTGGGATAGAAGCCGACGTCCCGCTTTTGACCATTCCGGCCATCTCCGCCTATATTGGCGGTGATCTGACCGCCGGTCTGGCTGAACTCCAGCTCGCTCCCGGCGAAATGCTCGTCGACATCGGCACCAATTGCGAAATCATCTTCCATGCCCCGCAGGGCCTGGTTTGCGCTGCAGCAGCCGCCGGCCCCGCCTTTGAAGGCGCCGGAATCCACTGCGGCACGCGAGCCATCACGGGAGCCATCGATCATTACTTCGGAAACGGGGAATTCTCGGTAATCGGTAATACTGAACCCAAGGGACTCTGCGGCTCCGCCATGCTTGATTTCCTGGCGATTGAACGTAAGCTTGGCCATCTCAATGAATTCGGCCGTCTGCAGCCGCAACGCGAGACCT
>JAQVUB010000001.1 GCA_028699735.1 Lentisphaeria bacterium
CGTTTCGGGTCGATTCCGCAACGGATCAGGATATTGCCATCCTGGCTGACCAGAAATCGTCCGGCGACGGCAGTGGACTGGTTGCCGAACTGAGTGATAATGTTTTTGATCTTGCTCAATGGGACATCCATTCCCGCAACTCCATGAAGGTTACCTTTGGATCCTTTCACGGCCATCGAACAGGTGATGACCATTTCGTGGGTGAGGGCATCCAGGTATGGGTTTCCCCAGACCGGTTTTCCCTCCCCTTTCAGTGCGGCCAGATACCATTCCCGTTGCTGCGGGTTGTAATCTGTGGTATAGGAACCGCTGCCGGGGTAGGACAAATGCAGGCCGTTGCTGAGGGTGAAATAGACCCAGGCCACGGACAGTCCGGTCGTCAGCATCTCATCATACAGTCCCTGTTGATTTAAATTGTCTTCCTGCTGATTTTTACTGTTGCGCATCAGTTTGGGAATTTGCGAGTGCAACGGGCTGAGCTGTTTCAGCAGGCTGTCAAATGCTTTCAAGTTTTGCCCGCCCGTCATAAAAGCGGTAAAATGTTCCGGATCAATGACTTGATTATAGGCTATAGAAAACGTCGCACTGGCCGGTCTGGTTTGCTCAGACTGATAATCCAGATAATGAACAAAGCGATTTTTGGTATGGTTTCCGGAATTCCGGTTTTCCAGCAGCATCAACAGGTTGTCTCCGAGATGATCCAGCATATTTTCCAGGCTGGCGATTTGGCGGTCGATGGCCATGCCGGTTTCGCCCACCCGGTTGTAGGCCATACCCGCGGCAATATTGCGGTTCTGAAAGGCAACCGTTTCCTGCATCTGCCGCATCAGTGACCAGGCATGCAGGGACAACAATGAGATCAGCAATAAACTGACTCCAGCCAGGACGAGACGGCGGTGATTCATGCTCCAGCGATTGATCCTGCCCCAGAAATGATCCGGGTTTGCGGAAACTTCCTCTCCGAGCATATAGCGTCGCACATCCTCGGCAAGGGCATCGACCGTCTGGTAACGTTGCTCCCGGTCAAAGGCCATCGCCTTGTTAATGATTGCCTTCACATCGCCGTCAATGCGGAATCGGAAGCGTGATTTGATCGGGTTGCGCAGATTGTTTTTAATATTTTGCATGACCGCATTGGAGGACTTTCCGCTGTAGGCATGTTCCATCGTGGCGATTTCAAAGAGAATGGCTCCCAGTGCAAAAATATCGCTGCGTTCATCGCGGCCCTGATGCAGCAATGCCTCCGGCGGCATGAAACGCGGTGTGCCATTCATCACCGTCAGACTTTCCCGGGTCAGGGTTTTGCCGTCGGGTTCGTAGATCAGTTTGGCAATGCCCCAGTCCATGACATAGGTCTCATTGTATTCCCCGATCATGATGTTTTCCGGTTTCAGATCGCAATGCATAATATTGCGCGAATGGGCATAACTGATCGCATCGCAAACCCGCAAAAAGATATCCAGCCGGTAATGCAGCCCTTTCTTCAGATCAAATTTTCGCACCCCTTCCATTTCATAATGCAGAATGATTTTTTCCAGATATTCTTTCAGGGTTTGCCCTTTGACCAGTTTCATTGCCAAATGGATGCCATTCTGCTGATCTTTGTTCAGGCTGTAAATCGGGACGATCGTCGGATGATCCAGCTGGGCAGTCACTTGTGCTTCGGTCAGAAAACAATCCCGGGCAAGCTTGTCCGCGGTCAATTCCTGGCGGAGGGATTTGAGGGCGACTTCGCGTTTCAGGGAGAGATCCCGGGCTCTTGCCAGAATACCCTGGCCTCCTTCGGCGATGCTTTTGCCGATATCAAAACACTTGTCGACTTCGACCAGCTCCACATTTTCGTCGGCAGATACATGTAACGCATAACTCATATTCTTAGCCTGCCGGCGAATCTGGTCTGCCAGCAGAGCATCAAGATCACAACCCTTTTCAAAAAGCGGAGAAGTGAAAATGCCGGTGGTTCCACTGCTTTTGGGACGACGCTTGCGTTTATGAACCGCTACCGGGTCACTCTCCGTTACCAGCTTTTCCAGTTCATCCAGAGAAATTTTATAAGTTACATCCGGGCCGGTCGCAGAATCTGCGCCGGAAGTGTGAGTATTTTTGGATGTTTGTGGTTCATTTTCCGAAGGCATTGCCGAAGGTCCTCTTCCTGTTGATACAAAGTCGGAATTCCGGCGTGCAGCACGGTTGACGTTGTCCAGTTCGCGGGAAAAACAGTTTTCATTCCTACGCTAACTCTCTATACTATATCTGCAATGCCCGGGAAAATCCACTGCTCATAGAACCCGTCCAAAAACCTTTTTAACAACGAAAACACACGAAAAAACACGAAAATTTTTATGAAGTCTTAATTTGGAGTGATTCATAGCATTTCCATGAGGAATGTAAAAGTAATTTTGTTATAAGCCCTTAGTTTCTTGAGGTCAGCACATTTTTCTCATAATCGCGGATGGGGTTGATGATCTCGCAGTCCGCCATTCTGTTCCGGGAGAGGCAGTAATAGTTCCAGACGGCACCCCAGGGCAGAAGCTTGATGGCCTCTTTTCCGGCAAGGCGGGCGGTGAAGTTCCCTCGTTCTTCGGATTCACAAATTTCCTTGGAGGGTTCCAGCAGGCCGATCAGCAGCGCCTTCTGCCAGTTTCTGGCGCCGATGACCCAGGCGGCAATGCGGTTGATGCTGGCATCAAAATAGTCCAGCGTGAAAAAGATGTTGTTGCCGTTCCAGTTCCGCACCGCTTCCCGTCCGAGATCCAGAAGGGCATCGTCCAGTACCGTCACATGGTCGCTGTCCCAGCGGACGCCGCGGCTGATATGGAGCAGGATCCGTCCCTGTTGGCAACAGATGGCCGAAAGCTTGTCGGCAATCGATTCCGTGGGGTGGAAGTGCCCGGTGTCAAGGCAGATCAGCTTGTTTCGTTTGGCTGCATAGGGCAGATAGAAATCATGTGAGCCGACGGTATAGGATTCCACACCGATGCCGAAAAGCTTTGCTTCGACGGCATCCAGGACTTCCGTTTCCGGGATGGCTTCACTGAAGATCTTGTCGAGGGAGTCTCTGAGCCGTTCACGGGGGGCAAGCCTGTCAGCCGGGGTATCCTTGTAGCCGTCAGGCACCCATTGATTGCACACTGCGGCAGAGCCAAGGCGTCGGGCGAAGGCGGCAGCAATGCGCCTGCAGGCCTGCCCATGCCCAATCCAGAATTCCCGGATGGCTTGATCGGGGTGGGAGAGGGAAAGTCCCCTGTCCAGTTTCGGATGAGAATAAAAGGCCGGGGCGATATCCATGCCGATCTTCCGGTCAGCAGCCCAGTCGAGCCATCCGGCAAAGTTTTCAATATCCAGGGTATCCCTGTCCTGACCGGGACGAAGCATGTCCATTTCGTGACCTTGCAGACAAACCCGCAACTTTTTGCCGGGAAGCAGTTTCATGGCTTCATCCAGATCCTGACGGAGTTCTTCAGACGTCCGCGCCCTGCCGGGATAGTTCCCGGTCACCTGGCAGCCGCCGGTCAGCGCATGATCGGTATTCTCGAAGCCCACGACATCATCGCCCTGCCAGGCATGAATGCTCAGCGGAATCTCATCCAGAGAAGCCATTACTTTTTCCGTGTCAATACCCAGGGAGGCATAGAGTTCACGGGCGGCGGAATACATCTTCTCAGTCATATCCATCATTCACCTCTTTCCAGTTTTTCGCTTTCAGCGTTTCAGGACGCGTCTCATACTATAACATCTTGTATTTTTCCATCCAGCAACGCGTCCGATGAAGCTGGCAACGGATTTTTTTTTAACAACGAAAAGACTGTCACCCAGTTTCACTGACGCCGTACAGAGTACATTACGAACATTTTTCTACTTGGCGGGGAGGCGGGTGGTCAGGTTGGATTGAGGGTTTATTTTATAGAGGGTGTCTTGGGATCTTATTTGCTGTTTTCTTCTGGAGTTTATTTCTTGTCATCACAGGCTGCACAAATTTATTTGCTGACCGGAAGCGATTTGTCACAAATCACTCTCGAGGCTGACAAGCTGATGTTGCAGCTGGCGGGCCCCTCGCCGGATCCCTTTTCCTGCGACATCATACAGGAGGGGGAAAGCGGTCCTTCCCCGGATTTGATCCGGAGCCTGTTGCGTTCGCTGGATTCGCCTTCGTTTTTTGCTGGCAGCAAGATTGTCTGGCTGAAGCATTTCAGCGGGTTTGCAACGGAGAGTGAGAGCAAAGGGAAGAGTGGTGGTGAAGCATCTCTGAAGGAGTTGGCGAAGCGTATTCAGGATGGGCTGCCAGCTGATATTATTCTGGTCATGGACGGGCCCGGCTGCGATCGGCGCAAAGCGCTGGCTAAAGCCTGCGAGGCAAAAGGGGAACTGCGCGTCTTCAACCGTCCGGATGTAGGAAAAAAGACGGGTCTTGCCGAGATGGCTGCGATTCTGCGTGGCAGTGCGGCAGGCAAGGGAGTCACTTTGTCGCGGGATGCGGAGGAATATCTTCTGGATGCTTTAGGAGGAGATACTTCGCTGATCGACGGCGAACTGGAAAAACTGATTTGTTATTGCGGTGGGGTCGGGCAGACGATTACCCGTGAGGCGGCGGAAGAGCTCTGCTTCAATCGGGCAGAAGAACAGGTTTGGGCTTTGGGGGATTGCCTTGGCAAACGTGATTTGCGGGATGCCTTGGCGAAGGTTGACAGCATGGTTACTTCCAGCAAGGATCCTGACCGCACAGCACGCTCTCTGATCTTCAATGCCGCCAATTATTTCCGGCAGGCGTTGCGCATGCTCCTGTTCATGTCCGAGCACAAACTGAAAACGCCGCGGGATGTCAATGCTTTCCTGGTCGGTCATCCGGAAATCAGCAAAGGAGCTGAAAAGGGCAGTATCGAAGGTATGCACCCATACCGCGCGATGATGGTTGCAGAACAGGCACAGAGATATACGCCGGCACAGATGATCCAGGCCGTGAAAACGCTCCGCGATGCACTCTGGCAGACCACCAGCTCGGCAATCAATCCGCAGCTGGCACTCGAAAACGCCTTGCTGAAAATCCTGGGAACGTGATTAATGGACGATGGACGATAGACGATGGACGATGGACGATAGACGAGGGACGATAGACGAGGGACAAGGGACGAAGGACAAGGGACGATGGACGAGGGACGATAGACGAGGGACCTTATGGACCCTATGGACCTTATGGACCCTATGGACGTGGACGAAGGACGAGGGACAGAATGGACAAGCTTTCAGACAAGAATAAGCTATAGAGCCTTTTATTGCCAGAGAGCTTGTCCATTCAGTCCCTCGTCCATACGGTCCCTCGTCCTTCGTCCACGTCCATAGGGTCCATAAGGTCCATAGGGTCCATAAGGTCCCTCGTCCTTCGTCCATCGTCCCTCGTCCTTCGTCCACGTCCATAGGGTCCATAAGGTCCCTCGTCTATCGTCCCTCGTCCTTCGTCCACGTCCATAGGGTCCATAAGGTCCATAGGGTCCATAAGGTCCCTCGTCCCTTGTCCCTCGTCCCTCGTCCATGGACACAATCGGGCAAAGATAAGAAGGGGCGAGTATATTATACTGGCTTGTTTTGCAAATTTATTACATCAGAGCAACGGGTGACGTGACTATGAGCAATACGGATCTTGAAAATAATCTGGATGTCTTGGAAATTCTTTCCGAAGCGTTGACGATACCGCGTACGCTGGATGAGGGTTTGGAGAAGATTGTGCGGATCACCTGCCGTCTGATGGAGACTGAGCAGGCCGCCTTTCTGCTGATTGACGAGCAGCAGCAACGCTTTATCATCCGTTCCGCGGCTGGTATTGACAGCCCGAATTTTCAGGTGGGGCAACCGCTGGTTTTGCCGGATCGCCTACTGAATATCCTGTGGCGGTTGCAAAATCTGCACCAGATCAACTGGTTCGATACCGGCATCCATGGTTTGAAATTTCCCATCATTGCGATGCCGATTCATTTTCGCGGTATCCGGATCGGGCATCTGGTCACTGGCGGGTCGAAGGATGCTTCCAAAACGAAGGATCCGATCCGTCGCAACATGTTTTCGTTGCTGGCTCCGTTTGCTTCGCTGATCATTGAGAATTCCAAAGCGGCGGATTTGTTGTCGCAGCGTTTTGCCTTGAGTTCACGGGAATTGCTGAAGGCAGCCGAGCAGGAAGCCAAAGGGGGGGATGCGGCCGGGCAGTTGATGGTGACCAGCATCCGGAATCCGTTGAAGGTAGTACGTTTGCTGGCGGAATCTTTTCACCGGGAATTGTCCAGTGCGGGATTCAGTCCGGGGCAGATCACGGTTGCGGCGGCGCATTTGCTGGATTGCATCATCAAATCCGGAAACAACGGAAAATAATCGTTTTCGTGTTTTTCGTGGTTAAAAAATCCCGGGAAGGGAATTCGAAATGACATTGTGGAGTGGCAGATTTTCAGAGGGAACGGATGGTCTTGTACAGGCTTTTACCGAATCGATTTCCTATGACCGGCGTTTATATCCCTATGATATCGCCGGCAGTATAGCGCATGCGCGAATGCTCGGGCGCCAGGGCATCATTCCTGCGGAGGATGCTGACAAAATCGTCGCCGGGCTGCAGGTTGTCAAGAGCGAAATCGATGACGGGAAGTTTGTTTTTCACACGGAGCTTGAAGATATTCACATGAATATTGAGGCGCGCCTGACGGAGCTGATCGGGCCGGCGGGGGCACGTCTGCATACCGGGCGCAGCCGCAACGACCAGATTGCCACCGATGAAAGACTGTATCTCCGTCAGGAATGCAGTGAACTGGATCAATTTTTACTGCGGATGCAGAAGGCTCTGCTGTCGGTTGCCGAACGGAATCCCGCGGTGATTATGCCGGGATTCACGCATCTGCAGCATGCACAGCCGGTGCTTTTTGCGCATCATTTGCTGGCCTATGTCGAAATGTTCAACCGCGATCGCGAACGCGTTTCCGATGCCAGGAAGCGCATCAATCGTCTGCCGCTGGGTTCCGCTGCGATTGCCGGCTCGACACTGCCGCTGGATCGTGATTTTGTCGCTGCCGAGCTGGGCTTTGAAACGCTGCTCTTCAACAGCATGGATGCAGTCGGAGACCGGGACTATCTCGTCGAATTTCTCTCCTGCCTGGCGATTTGTGCGATGCATATTTCCCGCTTGTCGGAAGATGTCATACTCTGGTTCAGCCAGGAGTTCGCCTTTGTCGAAATCGGGGATGCCTTCACGACCGGCTCGAGTCTGATGCCACAGAAAAAGAATCCGGATGTCGCTGAGCTTGCGCGCGGCAAAACAGGGCGGGTCTACGGGCATCTGATGGCTTTGCTGACGACGCTTAAAGGCCTGCCGCTGACGTATAACCGGGATTTGCAGGAAGACAAGGAAGGCCTCTTTGATGCGCTCGATACAGTGAAACATACCTTGGCGACGTTTGCTGCTATGCTGGCTACCCTGAAACCGGTGCCTGCGCGAATGCAGGAAGCCGCTTCGGATTCTTTCCTGATGGCCACGGATCTGGCTGAATGGCTGGTGCGCCAGGGAGTTCCGTTCCGCGATGCACATCACCAGGTTGGACGCTTTGTGGCCGCCTGCATCGCACGGAGGCAGAGTCTGGCGGAAGCCAGTCTGGAACAAATGCAGGAATGCATTCCTCTGGCTACTGAAGAATGTCTGCAGCTGTGGGATGCCAGTCATAGTGTTGCCGCCCGAAATCTTCCGGGGGGAACCGCCCCGGCACAAGTTCATAAGAGACTCGAATTCTGGTCAGTAAAACTGTGTTCGTGATGTTCGTGTCTTTCGTGGTTAAAAAATACCACAGGGATTGAAGGAGTTTTTGCGATGTTGCCACCCAATATTGATAACGATATCGACCGGATTAGCCAACTCGATTTTTCCATTAAACGGCTCGGAGAACCGACGATCGAGTCCGGGCTGAAGGAAATGATTTTTGTTGATGACAGTGAGAAGATCAGTTATTGTGCAGATGACAGTATCAATCAAGCCTTGCGTAAGGCCGGCAAACCCGTTCCGGCTTTTCTGGCGGCGGGGCCTCGGCGTCGATTATTTCATGATGCGCCCTGGTGTCGTGCAGCGATTGTGACCTGCGGAGGTCTTTGCCCGGGTTTGAATGATGTGATCAAAGCACTGGTCAATACTCTCTGGTATATCTATGGGGTTGACAATATATACGGCATTCAATATGGCTACAAAGGGCTGGTTTCCGGCAACGGGCTGAGCCCCATTCATCTCAATCCGGATATTGTCGATGACATCCATATGCAGGGCGGTACCATCCTTGGAGCATCCCGCGGCGAACAGTCCACAGAGGAAATTGTCCGCTCTCTGGATCGCCTGAACATTAATATGCTTTTTACCATTGGCGGCGACGGCACCCAGCGTGGTGCGCATGATATCGCCGTTGAAGCTATAAAGCGAGGCGTTCAGGTCAGTGTGATCGGGATTCCAAAAACGATCGACAATGATCTGAATTTCATGGATAAGACCTTTGGTTTTGAGACCGCGGTTGAGGCGACTTCTTCGGTTATCAGCTGTGCCCACAATGAAGCGAAGGGGTATTACAACGGGCTCGGACTGATCCGCCTGATGGGACGCGATTCCGGTTTTATTACAGCCTCTGCCAGCCTTGCCAATTCCCTTGTCAATTTCTGCCTAATTCCAGAGGTCGAACTCAATTTGCATGGCGACAATGGTTTTCTGCCGGCACTCGAGCGCCGCATGTCCGCCAAACACCATGCTGTCGTGGTGGTCGCCGAAGGTGCCGGGCAGAACCTGATGACGGCCGAAAAGCAGCGTGACAAATCCGGCAATATCCTTCATAATGATATTGGAATCTTTCTACGCGAGCAGATACGCAACTATTTTCAGGAACGCAAGACGGAGATCAACATCAAGTATTTTGATCCCAGTTATGAGATACGCAGCATACCAGCCTGCGGAATGGATTCGATATTCTGTCTGCACCTGGCTCAGCATGCGGTTCATGCTGCAATGGCTGGAATGACCGATCTGGTGGTCGGCAACTGGCATGGCTATTTCACCTATGTCCCGATTACCGTTGCCACGTCCGCGCGCCGCAAGATCGATCCGCATGGTCAGCTCTGGCAGAGTGTCCTGCTGACGACACGCCAGCTGAAGTACTCATCACAACAGGCTTGAAAAACTCTGATGTGGGCTGGCGCCCACAAACGAAATTTTAACCACGAAAAGACACGAAAGACACGAAAAATTTGTAGACCCAACGGTAAGAAAGTATGTGTCTTTTCGTGCCTTTCGTGGTTAAAAAAGCTTGTATGCCTTCTACTTAGATTTGCAGAGGAGTAAACCTGTGACCAAACCAGTTCTTGATCCCCGAACAATGGCAGACTGGCAGATTGCCGAAGCCGCAGAAGGAAATCTGAAAAGCATTCCGGCACTTGCCGATGAGCTTGGGTTGTTGCCGGAGGAAGTGATTCCGATGGGTCGTCAGCTGGCGAAGATTGATCACAAGCTGGTGCTGGATCGTTTGAGTGCTGCCCGACCAGGCAAATATATTGATGTGACGGCGATCACACCGACTCCGCTGGGCGAGGGCAAGACGACGACGACCCTTGGTTTGATCGAGGGTCTTGGCCGGCGTGGACACCGGGTGACTGGTGCGATCCGGCAGCCAAGTGGTGGTCCGACCTTCAATATCAAGGGTTCGGCTGCTGGTGGCGGGCTTGCGCAATGCCTGCCCCTGACTCCTTTTTCGTTGGGGCTGACTGGCGATATTGACAAAATTGTCAATGCGCACAATCTGGGGATGGTCGCCTTGACCTCACGCATGCAGCATGAGCGCAATTACGATGATGCCGCCCTGGCAAAACGCTCTTTGCGCCGGCTGGATATTGATCCGGAGCGGGTGCAAAGCCGCTGGATCATCGATTTTTGCGCACAGGCTCTGCGAAATATCACCATTGGCCAGGGCGGCCCGATGGATGGCTTCGAGATGGGCTCCGGCTTTGCCATTGCGGTTTCCAGTGAACTGATGGCAATTCTGGCAGTCGCTGAAGATCTGGCGGATTTACGGGCTCGCATTGGCCGTATTGTCATGGCTTACAGTCGTTCCGGGGAGCCGGTAACGACCCGTGATCTGGAGGTTGACGGAGCTATGTGCGCCTGGATGCTGGATACGCTCAATCCGACTTTGGCGCAGACGCTCGAGGGGCAGCCAGTGCTGGTGCATGCGGGTCCCTTTGCCAATATTGCCATCGGGCAAAGCTCCGTAATTGCTGATAAAATCGGCACCCGTCTCTCTGAATATCATATTACCGAAAGTGGCTTCGGAGCTGATATTGGCTTCGAGAAATTCTGGAATTTGAAGTGTCGTTATTCGGGTTTGACACCAGACGCGGTAGTGATTGTCGCGACGGTGCGTGCGCTGAAGATGCATGGCGGCGGCCCGGAAGTCAAACCCGGTTTGAAACTGGACGAGGCCTACACCCGCGAAAATCTCGGACTCCTCGAAAAGGGCTGCGAAAATCTGCTGGCTCATATTGAGATTGTTCGTCAGAGCGGGGTTCGTCCAGTGGTCTGCCTGAACAGTTTTTATACCGATACTGCTGCAGAAGTCGCTCTTGTAAAACGGATCGCCGAGAATGCCGGTGCACTGGCGGCCAGTTCGGAACACTGGCTCAAAGGCGGCGAAGGGGCTTTGGAACTGGCTGAAGCAGTCGAAAGCGCCGCCGCTGAAAAGCCGCATTTCAAGTTTTTATATGATCTGCAGACAGGTCACCGCCAGCGCATTGAGATCATCGCCAGGCAGGTCTATGGAGCCGACGGCGTCGATTTTCTGCCGCAGGCCGAAGAGAAACTGCGACAGCTCGAAGGCGATGCGGAGACTCTGGCTTTGGGCACCTGCATGGTCAAGACTCATCTCAGCTTATCGCATCGTCCGGAACTGAAAGGACGCCCACGCGGTTGGCGTCTGCCGGTGCGTGATCTGCTGATCTACCGCGGGGCCGGCTTCGTTGTCCCGGTGGCCGGCGAAATCAAGCTGATGCCAGGAACCGGCTCGGATCCCGGCTTCCGACGCATCGATGTCGATGTCAATACCGGGAAAGTCCACGGACTGTTTTGATTTTTTTTAACAACGAAAAGACCCGAAAAGGCGCGAAAATTTTAAAGGGTTTGTTGCTTTGACGCATGAGCCTTCGCTGGCAAAATCCACATGGGGCAAAGTCGGCTTTGTTGAGTTTCGTCGGAGGTGATATGGAGTGCCGCTGGCTCGGCGGCACAGGCATTGCGGTTCGCTTTCAGGACAAAAAACAATAAGAACCTATTCCAGCACGAAATCGAGGTATCTGGCCGGTTCGAGAGCGCCGGCGATGCCTGGAGTGATTTGCATCCAATAGGGGGAACTCTGGCCTTTGACATCACTGTCCATGATCAGGCAGTTGAAGCGGAACACCCGCCCCTTCTCAGGTGACAGCGGCGCCAGTTTCGCCCAGGGCAAAGAGATGAAATATTCAGTGGTTTTCGTCTTTTCATCCCGGATGATGTTGGTTTTTCCCAGGGAGCGGTCTCCCATTTCTGCAAGATTTTCGCGGGCGGCAAAATGGCAGAAGAGTTCAGGCCCCTGGTTGCCGATGCCGGCAGTGAACAGGTAGTCGTCTGCATCCAGTCCGCTGATTCCCCGCAACAGGTTGGCGGCTGCATTATTCCGGGTATTGAATGCGAACTGGATGGAGTCCCCGCTCCAGAGCACATATCCGCGTGCGGTGTTGTTCATGATGTCATCGCGTACCTGAACCAGCAGATGAAAATATGCATTATCCCAGGCAAGTCGGATATCCGCACTGAGATCGTCGATTCCATCCCAGAGTCCTTTGACCGCGAAATCGATGCTGGACAAATGTTTTTCGGGGCTGTTCAGTACAATGGGTTCAAGCTTTCGGATGTCTTCCAACTGCTGAATCCGGGGTATGGGAAGCAGCGTAAAATTCTGTTGAAAGTTGTAGCTCCGGTCGCTTTGGCTGACGATCGTGAAATTCAGAGGATTGAATTTTTCCTGTGGCGGGGGAGCTGTCATGGGGATGGAAATCCTGTTTTCGCCCAAGGCAGGCAGCAGAACCGACCCGGTATGCTTTATTTCCTGTAAATCCGGCAGGTTGACCGTGCAGGCAAGCTGGCGGTCCGTTAAATTCTGAACCGTGATTTCAAGTTGATTTCGCAAGGACATGGCTGCCGCCGCCTGCAGTTCCGGCAGGGAAATATCGGCTTTGCGGAAAACGGATACCCAGGACTGGACCGCGCTGCCAAAGTCAAGATAAACCGGAGCTTCACCCAGCTTCAGTTCGATGCGGCTGCCCTGTCCATATTTCAGAGGATTTCCTTCGGCATCATATCCGGTCAGAACACTGTCGGCGGGGGGAGAAAGAAGGACACTGGTGGCGACGTTGCTCCAGAGTACCCCCAGATGGTGATCTTCGTTCCGGAACAGATAAAACGGGATGTCTTTATGCAGCTCAACCGTACCGGCACTCTGCATCCCCGCCAGCAGACGAGAGACCGCTGCGAAGGTGGCAGCCATCGGCCGGGGACTGTTGTCACGCCAGATTCCATAGTCGAGGGCATCTTCAGCACGCCAGCGTGCCCACCAGAAATACAGCCAGTGACGCACCTCAGGAAAACTTTTGGCGATGATGTATTCGCGTGCCTGGATATTGGCGGCACTGACCGCATAAGGCGAGCTGACCGGCAGGTCATATACGACTTTGCAGCCCTTTTCATCTACCGCCACGATATTTTTCGCCTTGCTTTGGACAATTTCCAGCGCATCCCGCAACATTTCGCCAAAATTTCCGCTTTCGGAATTGGCGGGGTCATATCCCGGGCCCCAGGTATTGGGGGAGGTATAGAGGTCCGGGCCGACTCCGTCGAGGTATTCATGGAGTTCATCCCAGAGGGCTTTCATCACCCGGAATCTGGGCAGGGTTCGCCCATCGCCGCCGCTGACCCCGATTCCCAGCAGGACTGCGTCGGGATCGGCCTTGCGCACGGCACCTGATAGTTCTTTGACTCTGCGGATATAGTGCTGATATTCGTACTGGTCATGATGCTGTGAGAGATTGATTTCATTGACTGCAGACCATTCGCGAATTTTTCCCTTGTAACGGGTAACCAGGGCCGTGACAAAGCGTTCGGCCGCCTGGTAGAATTCCTCATCATAGGGGTATTTTCCTGCGCTTCGGGCGGCTTTGATTTTCCGGCCCCAGTGATCCGGATACATATTCAGGAATCCGTAAACCCGGATGCCTCCGATGGGTTTGATGTGTTGTTCCAGGCATTGCTCGACCTGCCAGTCGAGGCCGGACCAGTCATAGGAACCATCTTCCAGTTCGATGGTACGCCAGTCGATGCTGATTCCCTTGCTGCCAAAACCGAGCATGCGGATCGCCTCCGGATAACAGGGCGATGCAAAGGTGATGCCAAAAAACGGATCGGGCTTTTCTGGAGGAGAATCGACAACCAGGAAAGAATATTCGAAAGTTTCGGGGCGCAGGCCGGTGGTCTGCCAGGAACAGAATACCGAATAAAAACCGAAAAGATCCGGGGCTTTCATAGCTACCGGATATGCCTGCAGCGATAATGCGGGCATATCCAGTGTCTGTTCGAAGCCATCCAGTTCTTGACCGGAGATATTCCGTATTCGGAAAGAGACCTTCAGTTTGCGGGCTTCCGGCCAGGAATTTTCAAAATAGAGTTTAGCCTGTGGAGTTTCGCCTTTGCGGAACATTCCCCAGACACCGCCATTTTCAAACTGCCAGAAGGCGACTTGATTTTGCTGAAGGACTAGCCGTTCCAATTTCAGGTTAGCGAACCAGATGCTGACGGGTGTCTCAGCTTTTCCACGTTGTCCGAGATTGACGGTAAGGCGCCGTGTGCCTGGAGGAGCAGTAAACTGCACGGCGACTTTCTGCCAGTCGTTGGGAGCATCATCGTTGACTGGCACTGCTGCAAAGTTGGTTGAGCCGTCGTTGCCGGGCAGGGTGACCGTGACGCTGACCAGAGGCTGGCAATTCGCTTCCGCGGATTCCTTGCGAACCAGAGCGCTGAGGCGAAAGGTGCCCTGGCAGTTTTCCCGGATGTCAATAAGCACAGTGCTGCAAGAGAGCTGTTTTCCGGGGCTGAGGTGTGCATGTAATGCCCTGCCGCCAGGCCATTGCGGCCCACTGACCTCTTCCAGATAAACCGGCTTTCCCCCGGAACGATACCAGCGCTGCGGCGACATGGCGGAATTCGTCCGGTTCAGAATGTCTACACCGTTTTCACTGAGAAGTGGATTTTCCGGCAGAGGAACTGGATTTTCCGGAGAGGGCTGCAGCATTGCGGGATTTTCGGTCAAAGGGCTGATGCTGATCCGGTCGAACCAGATTTTGCCCTGGCTGGGCTGACTGACTTTCAAATATAGGGAGGCCTGACGGAGATGTTGTGGAGTCAGTTTGAATGTGCCCTCAAAACAGCGCCAGTCCAGATTGATACCTCCTTCATGCAGGGGCGGGGTATGTTGTGACCACAGAGTGAGTTCTTTGCTCTCACCATCATTCAGCTTGCTTCTGCCACGCAACTGGATCATGGCATAAGCGGCCTGGCCTGGCAGGCTGTTCATGCCTGCAGTTTTTATATATCCGGAAATCCGGTACGATTGCAAGTCTTCCGGGAAATCGATTTTTTGCATCAGCAGGCCGGGGCGTTTCCCGTCGGCGGCTATAAACAGTGAACAGAGGCCTGGCGGGACAGCCTGACTGCGCTCAACTGCCGGCGGCAGGGCAGACCCCACCCAGGCGGGCACTTCCCAACCGCTGAGGCCTTCTTCAAAACTGCCATTCCTGACGAGCTCTTCCTGTGCCGGAAGCGACAGACAGAGTCCCGCGATAAGGATCCCAATCAAGGTGAAAACTCGCATTGGTTCAACTCCTCTCAGCTTGTATTTCCGGTCAGTTTTCATATCCTGGAAGCCCCGAACCGATTTTGAAAAAGCCGTCCTGCATAGCTGCATATTTCATTCCCTCGACATGGAAATCGCCATGCAGGATATTGGTCGACAGATTGGAATGGCGGAAGGCAGTCCAGGACTTGAACTGAATGGCATAGGTGCTGGTGCGAGAGGAGTCGACGACCAGAATGGCTTTCCCAGGACGCTTGAGTTCTTGAATTTTATGTGCGTAACGGTCTGTGTAGGCCAGGGAGCCATTGCTGTTGTATACCCCTGTCAGATAGGGATTGATGCCATAGTGCATATACTGAAAGCCGGTGGTATTACCCAAAGGGACAATGGGCAGCGGTTCACTGGGGCAAATAAACGACGCGGGATAGCGCAGGGAGCCGGGATTGGTTTTCAGGTTTTCCGTTTTGTTTGCGGAAATCAGCTGATACCAGTATTGCGTATTCACATAGGCGGGAACCAGATAGTCGTTATTGTCATCGGCGTAGTGAAGGAAAGCCAGCCCCATCTGCTTGAGTTTGTTGACACAACTGATCCGGTTGGCCGCAGAACGGGCGGAATTAAGGGCGGGCAGCAGCATCGCCGCCAGGATGGCAATAATAGCGATAACAACCAGAAGTTCAATCAAAGTGAAACTTCTGGAAAATTGCTTGCCCCGGGTGATGTTCGTGATTTCATGGCAGGTCGTTTGCGCTTTCATACTACACCTTCCTGTTTGAATGTGAATGTTCGAGAATCTGTTTGTTTGACAGTGGGATAAGGATCAAGGTTGTGTTTTGCAGCTCGCGGGCGCCTGTTTTTTCAAAAAATGTCTCCAGGCCCGGTATTCGGCAGAAGAGCAGGCGGCTTGCAGAAGAGGAACCAGTCCATCTTGCGTTTTTCGCTGAAAAAAACAAGGAATTTTCGATGTACTGGTACAGACCTGAAAATATCCTGAGGAAATTTCCGGCATCAGGGTCAGGTGCAGGTCATTTGGCAGAGCCAGCAGGATGCAGATATCGGGATGCAACTTTTCTGCCAGCAGAGTGATGATCCTTTTGATCCCTGCCTCACTGGTTAGAAGGATTTTGCGGATGCGTGGATTCTCGCTTTGCAGGCTTTGCAACATTTCATTCCAGGGATAGAAAAAACGCTGTTCAAGGGCTGCTGCCTGATCCAGAATATTGCTCAAAGAAACCTGTTGTCGCAGCGATTCAATTTCAACGATGGCAGGTTGGCAGGATTGCGGCAAAGAATCCGGTTCCAGGAGGGTATCATCTTCGGTCAGAAAGGCATATTCCAAGGCGAAACCAGAATGCAATAGCAGAATCTTTTGATATTCAGGTTGTTCTGCACGGCAGGCAAAGGCATGCGCTGAAATCGGCGAATCTGCGAAAACGGGGATTGGCAGGCGTTGACAGATTTCCTGAAGCAGTTCATTGGCAAAGGTGCTGAAGCGTTCGACTCTTTGAAAAACCAGCGACAAGGCATTGATCCTGACACCGGCAGCGTTTTCCAACTGGGCAAAAAAACGAGTCGTTTTTCGGGCGGCCGTGCTGGGTATTTCCAGCAGCGTGCTGAAATCCGCTTCATGGCATTGAGCCAGGAAAGCCCCGGAGGTGTCTTTCACTGCCCCGGATATCCCGCTGTGAGTCAGTAAAATGGAGGCAAAAGTCAAGCGCCCGGAAGCCGGCCTGAATTCATAAACAGGACGACCTTTCGGACGCGAAACCAGCCTGTTTTCAATAAACCCCTGCTCTTCCAGCAGCAAAGTGTAGTTGCTGACCGTTCGCACATCAAGTTGCAATTTGCAGGCCAAATCACGACGGCTGATCGCCCCGGATGAAAAAATTTCCGCCAGAATTTCATCTCGCCTGCAGGACATCGGAATTATCCTTTTGTTATTAAGTACAATTTTATGATACAATAATTTGTATTTAAATAAAAGCAAATTATGGTAAAAAAATACTTTTTAATTTCAGAGAACCGAACGTAATACGTCAGTGAAGCCGGATAACGGAGGGATTCTTTTTGAACAACGAAAAGCACAAAACGACCCGAAAAAATTTCATGGAAGCGGCGTTGACTGCTTTCCATGCGTCGTACTTGCATGAAATTTTTTCGTGTCCTTTCGGGTATTTCGTTGTTTAAAAAGAATCCCTCGGTTACCAGTGTTACCCGTTACTTTCGGGTGCGGATGAGGCAAGGTTTTCCGGATTGCAGGAAGGGAATTTACTGATGAAGAAGATCTGGTGGAGCTGGGATATACGAATGCACTGGGTGCATGGTTTGTCGTTTACTGAAGACTCGTTTGTTCGCAATTATGAGCGTGCGATTGACGCAGCCCGGCGCTATGGCGTGGAGGGGATCGTGATCTGGGGTTTTCTCAGGGATTTCCATGGCGGGCTGGCGGCGGCGCACCGGGTTGTTGATTATGCCCGCCGGCAAGGTGTCGAAATTTATCCCGGTTTTGGGGTTGATGACTACGGCGGCGCATACTATCAGGGTGAATCTCCCTACAGCCTGGATACTTTTATTGGCCGACATCCCGAGGCCCAGGCTCGCGAAGCGGATGGTACTCTGCGAATCCACAAGTGGCCCATGAATGATATTTCACCACGGAAGCTCTGCTGTCCCAGTTTTACAGGAGCAATGGACTTTTATGCGGAAGCTTTGGAATGGCTGATCCGGGAATTTGATTTGCAGGGTTTTCAAATTGAGCAGGGTGACAGCGGTTTGTGCAAATGCCCACGCTGCCGGGAACAATTTCATGTCGATGACAAGGCTTCCTTCAGCCTGGAGGTTTCCAGCCGGCGCCTGATACCATTGATTCGGCAGGCGTTGTTGAATCATCCCGGTCTGACCGTGATTGTCGAAACCTACAGTGGCCTGCTGCCGGAGCAGGTGCAGCAACATCTTCCGAAGTTTGCTGCATATCCGCAGGAAGTCTATCTCTCTTGGCAAGCTTATAATGGGTTTATGAGCAAGGCAGAGGAACGTTTCCTCATAACCGGGGAATCCCGTTCGCCTGCCCCGCATGGCTGCCTGGCATTCCGGGCTAACAGCGAGGCGGCTTTAGGAGAAAGTGAAACTCCGGAAGAAGCCATTGAAGCACTGCGCCTGGCTCGTCAGGCTGGCCTCGATATGACTTACATATATGGTGAATATCCGGATGAATGGCCGCGCAGCAGGGCGATTTATCAGACCTGGTCTGCGGCGGCCGGGGAAAAGTGAAGCGTGAAGTGGATCCGCTTCAGACGAGTCCCTGTTCGAGCATGGAATTGGCGACTTTGAGGAAGCTGCAGATATTGGCTCCGACCACATAATTGCCGGGGCAGCCATATTTTTCGGCGGTGTCACGGCAGTTCTGGTGAATATTGATCATGATCTGGTGCAGACGTTTTTCAACGTCGTCTCTCGTCCAGGACATACGGGTGCTGTTCTGACTCATTTCCAGGCCGGAAGTGGCCACACCGCCGGCATTGGCGGCTTTGCCAGGCGCATACAGAATCTTGTTTTCCTGGAAGATGGCGATTGCCTCCGGGGTGCTGGGCATATTGGCTCCTTCGCAAACCAGGAAGCAGCCGTTGTTAACCAGAGCTTTGGCATCCTCGGCTTCGATTTCATTCTGGGTGGCGGAAGGAAAGGCGCAGTCGCAGGGAATACCCCATGGACGCTTGCCGGCAAGATATTCCACGCCGAACTTTTCGGCATATTCACTGATCCGTCCGCGGCGCTGATTTTTCAGCTGCAAAAGCCATTCGAGCTTTTCGCCATCAATTCCATTCGGGTCGTAGATGGAACCATCTGAATCCGACATGGAAACCACTTTGGCACCCAGCTGGGTGAGTTTTTCCACCGTGTACTGAGCGACATTCCCGGAACCCGATACCGTACAGATTTTGCCGGTGAAGTCATCGTTCCTGGTTTTCAGCATTTCATGGGCAAAAAAGACGGAGCCGTAACCGGTTGCCTGTGGACGGATCAGGGAGCCGCCCCAGTTGATGGATTTTCCGGTGATAACGCCGTTGAAGGTATTGGTCAGGCGCTTATACTGGCCGAACATGAAGCCGATTTCACGCCCGCCCACACCGATATCGCCTGCGGGTACATCGGTATCTGGGCCGATATGGCGGAACAACTCGCTCATAAAGGCCTGGCAGAAACGCATGACCTCGCGGTCGGAGCGACCCTTCGGGTCAAAATCGGAGCCACCCTTACCGCCACCCATTGGCAGTGTGGTCAGGGCATTTTTGAAGACCTGTTCGAAGCCGAGGAAGCGCAGGATGCTGGTATTGACGCTGGGGTGGAAACGGAGGCCGCCTTTGTAGGGGCCAATCGCACTGTTGTATTCAATCCGGAAGCCGCGGTTGACATGCACAACCCCGTTATCATCCTCCCAGGTCACCCGAAAGATAATCTGCCGTTCGGGTTCGACGAGGCGTTCCAAAACCCCATTGGCTGCATAGTGGGGATGCGCATTCAAGGCCGGTGTCAGAGCAGTCAGAAATTCCTCCACCGCCTGATAAAATTCCGGCTGGCCAAGATTGCGAACTCGCACCGTTTCCAAAACCCGGTTGATATACTCATTCATAGAAAGAGATCCTTCCCTTTTGCCTGCATTAAAAAAAGAGCATGAAACTCTTTATTAGCAGAAAGCATGCCAGTTGAATAAATAGGAAGAAAATGAGTGCGGATTATACGGTGAAAGAATATTTTTCTACAAAATTGTAATGATTGTACGTCGGGTTTATAACGAAATTGTTAATTTTTCTGTTTTCATGGACGATGGACGAGGGACGATAGACGAGGGACGATAGACGAGGGACCCTATGGACCCTATGGACCTGATGGACCCTATGGACGAGGACGATGGACTTTCATGGACACACGGCAAGCCGCGATTTTCATGCTGCTTTAGCGCCAAGGAGTCCCTCGTCCTCGTCCATAGGGTCCCTCGTCCCTCGTCTATCGTCCTCGTCCATAGGGTCCATCAGGTCCATAGGGTCCATAGGGTCCCTCGTCTATCGTCCCTCGTCTATCGTCCCTCGTCCATCGTCCATTTCAGCAGTTTTCTGAGCTGTTCCGGGTCGAGATTGATATTGTCGCCAGGTTTGAGTTGGAGAATGTCCGTGATACCTCCTTTAAGTTCGAGGGCGAAGGCGGCTGGTTTTTCGCTGGAATAGGCAGGCAGACGCTGATGATATTCATCGAGGGATTCTCCAGGTCTTTGCGGAGCTTCCACAGGCATTTGCTGGATTTTGACGACGATCCCGTTTCGGTCGAGAAAGATGATGTCCAGGGGCACCAGGGTATTTTTCATCCAGAAGGACATGATTTCTTCATGATCACGGACAAAGAGCATGCCCTGATCTTCCTCAAGCGTTTTTCTGCCCATTAGGCCAATCTGATGTTCCGTTTCGGTAAGAGCCAGTTCGATGCGGGCAAAGAACAGATTCCCGATTTGCAGCGGCCAGTATTTCGGGCGTTTGCTTTGCTCAGCCTGGAGGCAGGCAAGGCAGAGCAGAGTTAGCATGATAAGCTTTCTCATTTTTTGAAATACCTTGCCTCGATCATCATGCAAAGGCAGTGATAAATTGGCAAGTGCAATTCCTGGATGAGGTAAGTTTCGGTTTCCGGCGCATGGATGCAGGTGTCAGCCAGAGAGTTCAGGCGTCCGCCGGATTGTCCGCTCATGCCAATGACTTTCAGACCGCGCTGTTTGGCGACCAGCGTGGCATAGGCGACATTTCGGGCATTGCCGGAGGTTGAGAAGGCGATCAGGACATCGCCGGGCTGCCCAAGCGCAAAGAGCTGCTGTGCTGCCCCAAGGTCTCCGCCCTGGTCATTTGCGGTAGCGCTGGCGACGGCAACTTGACTCATCAGGCAGACGGCACGCAGGCCATACTGCAGATGGTCTGCCAGGAAGGTGCCGTCGTCCTGACCGAGCCGATGCAGTTCCGCACGGTCTTCGTCGGAAAGCGGTCTTTTCAGCAGGAATCCCTTGAGCAATTCCCCGACCATATGTTCGGCATCTGCGGCGCTGCCGCCATTGCCGCAGGTAAAGACGCAGCCGCCGCGATCATAGCAGTCCGCCAAAAGTTCGAATGCGGAACGGATTTCCTCCTGGCAGCTGTTCAGTTTGGGGTATCGAGCCAGCAAAAGTTCAAGATATTTCATGTTTTCAGCCATGGTTGCACCTGTGCGGGATAAAGAAGAGCGTTCATAAAAACACGGTATGGTTATTAATATACCATCCGGGCGAAATACCGATCCAATCAACTGGGTGCAGTTCCCAAAAGTAGGTAGTCTCTGCCCCGGGCACCTGAGACTGTTCGGGCGTGGGAGTACTAACAGAAATCGCAACCGGGCCGGTTACGCCACATTATAAGCCTGACCCCTGAACCCTTTCTGGATAGCCTCTACCTACTTTTGGGAACTGCACCCAATCAACTTAATTCTACAAAATTCAGAATGATCAGCCGGATACTATTGACTTAAAATTTTCTTAACCAGAGTTTTAGGGTTTGGACTCTTCTGTGGACAAATAATTATGAATTTGTCTCAACTGGGATTCCAGCACGGGCACATCGTTGACGTAGGTGCTCCAGAGCGTCTCCTCCAAGGTCTTCACATAGTCATGGACGACGATGTTCCTCATACCTTTGAGGCTTTTCCAAGGCGTTTCCGGGAATTGCCGCTGGAGCTCATCCGAAATTCCACCTGCATCCTCGCCCAGCATGACGACGGAATAACGCAACGAAAACTGCATAGACAACGCCTGTCCATACTCTGCCTCTGTCGCCGAACCGATAATCTGGCGGATTTGCCGGATGATTTCCAGCATGTGTTCAATGCGTTGCAGGTCGGTCAGCACAGTTCCACCATGTCCTTTCGGGCGCTGCGCCCGAATGCGTCATCTTTGAGAACCTGGTATGCGACGACATCAACTTTGCGACCCAGAAACTCGGCCAAATCCACTTCCAGGCCAGCATGATCAAGAAGGGAGATGTGGGGCTGAAAGTCGGCGATGAAGTCAACGTCGCTGTCCGGGCGCTCTTCCTTGCGGGCGCAGGAGCCGAACACGAACAGCCGTCGGGTTTTGTGCTGACGGGCAATCCCCAGCAACTGTTCTTTCAGTTTCATGAGTTGATCCAACTGACACATTCTGAACCTCCTTGCAGACTTGCTCTTAAAGTAGTCCGTCAATCGAAATTTTCCGCTGCTTTCTCCTTTTTTCAAAACGCTGAAAGATCCGTCGGATGTAATAGGTCAGTGAACCTTGGTAACGGGAAAATTCTTTTTGAACAACGAAATGCACAAACGGACACGAAAAAATTTCATGGAAATAAAGACTCGTTCTCACCGTCAAAGCCATTTCCATGAAATTTTTTCGTGAGATTTTGTGTCTTTTCGTTGTAAAAAAAATACTGTCACTCAGTTTCTGACGCAGTACGTCGGATCATATTTTCGGCAAGAAGTTGTTTGTGGTTTCTTTTTTCAGGTTGGCGAGGGTTTTGAAGTCCATTTTGACGATCAGGAACCAGTTCAGGGTATGCAGAAAAGCGAAGGAGTAGATTTTTTCCTGACCCTGTTCACTTTGTGTCAGGGAGCCGAATTTGCGGCTGAAGATTTCTTGTCGGAGGGTCAGGGAGCCGAAGTAGGGCATTTCCGGTTCGACTTCGGGAAGGTTTTGGATTTCTGCGGAGGCGCCGAAGAATGGAGAATTGCTGCTGATAATGACTTGACCGCCTGCATCTGTCATGGCGACTTCTTCGGCGAGGTTTCCCAGGGGGCCTGCTGTACGGATCAGGCTGGTGATTTTATTGAAGGTGCAATCCATGGCAATGACCCCATGGAAAGTGCCGTTTTCGCCTTCGATGCGCAAGGAGCAGGGCAGGGATAGGCCGGCATGAATATCCGCACCGACATAAGGGCGTCCCCATACCGGACGGTGCGCATTCATAGCCAGGCGATACCAGGGGCGAACCCGGGGATCATAAGGTTTGCCATAGTTGTCCCGCCAGGGGTAGACGATGTAGGAACCATTTCGAGTGCCCAGAAACATGCTCTTCATCGGCATGCCTTCGGCCAGCATCTGTTCCTCAAGTGCCGCAAGAGTTTCACTGCGCAGATCGGTTCCAGGTTCACTCAGCAGAACAGCCCTTTTGATGCTGGGAAGCAGCCGGGACAGCATGCTGACTTCATGTTCTAGAATGGCCGGATCGGTATCCTCTGCTCCCTTGTACAGCCCATATTGAACAGAGGTGTGCTGCCGGTAAAACGGGGAATAACGCAAATCCGCCGGCATCTTTTCCGGCTTGCCATTATGATAGGTAAGCAAATCAACGATCTGCTCCTCGTCTTCATTTTCATCGAAGAGGAACGCTGCCTGAGCGGCGGTAGCAGAGACCAGATTTTCAATATTGAGTGCAAGCCGGTCGATCTGTGAAGCGATGCTCGTGCAGTGACTGTTTGCTGAATTTATAATTTCGGCGCGTTCATTGGCTGTTTCCGCGGAGATGAGTTGTTGATGGATGACCGCAGCGGCAAGGACTGCGGAGATTACCAGCAGGATCAGCAGGCTGATAAAGACGCCGATGCGGTGCTGGTGGGAGAGCCGCACCATTTTCATAAAGGGGCCATCGGGATTGGCATGGACTTCGCGACCCTGACAGAAGCGGCGGAGGTCTTCAGCCATGGAAGGTACGTCCTTATAGCGATTATCCGGATCATGAGCCGTTGCTTTGCAGATGATGGCTGCCAGATCCGGTGAAATTTCGGCGCCGAAGGCATGCCGCACCGGCTGCAGCTCTCCTGCCTTGATCCGCCTCATGATACTTTCAGAGCTGTCGCCTTCCGCGGCAAATTGCAGGGTGACCATTTCCTGCAGGATCAGGCCCAAGGTAAACAGGTCGGAGCGCACATCCAGGTAGTCTCCTGTCATTGTTTCCGGTGAAAGATAGCGCGGGGTGCCGGAGATCATGTGATCCTCGCCAACCGCCTGCGCCTTTCCCGCACGATCCAGTTTTTTGGCAATGCCCCAGTCCATGACAAAGACTTCGGAAAATTCTCCGATCATGATGTTTTCGGGTTTCAGATCGCAATGAATAACCTTGCTGTGGTGGGCATAGGAAATAGCCTCACAGACTTTCAGAAAAAGGTCGAGGCGTTTGAAAAGCGAAGCGTGCTCATCATACTTTTCAATGCCATGCAGGCGATAGTTGCAGATGATATTTTCCAGATACTCCCGCAGATTTTTGCCGCGAACCAGTTTCATCGCCAGATGCAGGCCGGAGGCATCGTCGGTATTGATGGAATACAATGGGATGATTGCAGGATGATCAAGCTGGGCAGTGATTTTTGCCTCGGAAATAAAATGCTTGACTTCTTCCGGGTCTTTAGCGATTTTGTTATGCAGGGTTTTCATGGCCACCACCCGCCCGAGCTGCTTGTCCAGAGCGATGGACACAACTCCCTGTCCCCCTTGAGCAAGGACTTTCAGGTTTTCATAACGGGTCTGCACATCGGACAGGGCTTTGGTAATATCCGGACTGGCTTCCGCATCAATTTCTTTTTCGGGAAGTTCAGCGGCGATCGGGTTGACAACCAGTTCTTCGAGTTCTTCCCGTTTTGCCTGACGCTGCCAGTTCTTTTCCATGCGTACGGTGCGCTGCGCATTGAACAGGGTCGTTTTCCGGTGGCTATTATTCCTGAGTGTGGCTTGCGGCGGGTCTTCCGCTGAATCTGTTTCTAGCTGCATTTCAGGTGTGTTATCCATATGCCCTCCTGATTTGGGCAAACCGGGAAAAACAAGAGACGAAGCAAGTGCGTGATCTTATTATACCTGAGGATTCAGGAAAAGCAAAGGGGGACTTTCTTAACAACGAAATACACGAAATAGCACGAAAAAAAATCATGGGCATAGAGTTGATTGCTAACATGCGTGGTAATTTCCATGATTTTTTTTCGTGCTATTTCGTGTATTTCGTTGTTAAAAAAGTCCCCCTTAGATTTCAAGATAGATAGGTGCTGTGGTCAGATTCCGGCAGGCATCCTTGGTTAGTGCCGCGACATCTTCCAGACGGATTCCGCCCCAT